>DATLGR010000119.1:0-7269 GCA_035540415.1 Burkholderiales bacterium
GTCCGTGCCGAGCTGGGCGATGTGGCGCACGAGCTCCAGCCCCTCGCCGTCCGGCAGGCGCATGTCGGTGAGGCAAAGATCGTAGCGCTCGCCCTTCAGACGCGCCTTCGCCTCCGCGATCGATCCCGCGCTCGCCACGCCCAGGCCCATGCGGACCAGCGTCAGCTCGAGCAGCTCGCGGATGTCGGGCTCGTCGTCGACGACGAGCACCTGTCCCCCGCGCGCCGCGGTCCCGCGCTCGGCGCGCCTCATCGGTGCGCCGCCGGGTCGGGGGCCGCGCGCGCGAGGATGCGGAAATGCGCGCCGGCGGCGGTGTCGACGTACTCGAGCAGCGCCCGGTTGGCCGCGCAAAGCTCACGCGCGAGGTAAAGCCCCAGACCGGTCCCCTTGCTATCGGTGGTGAAGAAAGGCTCGAAGAGCTGCCCCTGGGACGACGCCGGCACCCCGGGACCGTTGTCGACGATGCTCAATTCTACGCGATCGGCAAAGCCGCCGGCGAGCACGCGCACGCTGCGCGGCTCGTCGCGCGCGTAGCGCACCGCGTTGCGCAGCAGGTTCCACATCACCTGGTGCAGGTGGCCCGGATCGAACTCGATGCTCGCTTCGCGCGCAATCTCGATTACGAACCGATCGGGCGGGACCGATTCGTTGGCCACGAACTCCTCGATGAACTCCGGCAGCCAGCGGCGCAGGAAGATGCGCTCGCCGGCGACGCGGTCGCGCCGATTGAGCTGCAGCACGTCGGCGACCAGGCGCTCCAGGCGCCGGGTGTTGTCGTGGATGATGCGGATGAGGCGGTCCTGGTGATGGCGCCGGCGCTCCTCGCCCAGCAGCTCAGCGGCATGACTGATCGCCGCGAGGGGATTGCGGATCTCGTGCGCGATGTTGGCCGTCAGGCGGCCGAGCGCCGCGAGCTTGAGCTGCTGGGCCTGCTGCCGCGAGCGCGTCGTATCCTCGAGGAATGCGACGCTGAACTCCTCGTCGTCGCCCGGATCGAGCAGCCGCACGCCGAGGCTGCGCCCGCGCAGCTCGAAGTCCGAGGCCGTGCCGAACCCGGGCAGTACTTCGCGCATCGAGCGCCCGGCGAGCCGGTCGACGCCGAGCAGGCGCAGCGCCTGCGGGTTGTGCTGCACGATGCGGCCGGCGCGGTCGATCACCACCACGCCGTCGTGCATGTCCCGGATCACGAGCTGGCTTACGCGCGTCTGAGTGGCGAGGCTGCGCCCGCGCTCCCGTGCCAGCGCCTCGTTCGCCGCCACCCGTTGCGCGAGCCAGCTCGTCACGCCCGCGGTGGCGAAGCAACCCATGGCGAGCAGCCCGGGCTGGAGGAAGGCGGCGGGCGCCGCATCGTGCGCGAGGACCCAGTAGGACTGCTCGAGCAACAGCGCGATCGCAGCGAGCGCGGCATAGAGGAAGCTCAGCCGCCGGGGCGCAACGATGGCCGGCGCGGTGAGCGAGATCACCAGCATGACGCCGAGGCCGCTGCCGATGCCTCCGCTCGCGAACATGAGCAGCGTGATGGCCAGGATGTCGACCGCCACATGGAGCGACAACTGGACGTTGAAGTGCTCGCGCAGGTGGCGCAGCAGCACGTGCAGCACCAGGGCGGCGCCGAGGTAGAGCACGCAGACGGTGCGGAAGAATTCCACCGCATGAACGCCGAAGCGCAGCGAGTCGCCGTAGACCAGGGAGATGACGAGAAACAGCGTGGCGACGGCGATGCGGTACCAGTTGAAGTACCGCAGCGACGTCCAGAACGTCTCGGGAGTGCGCGCGGCCGGTCGGTGGAAGAGCTCCGGGTAGCGCAGCGATGCGTCCATCAGCGCTCGCCCAGGCGGGCGTGCTCCTCGCTGCAGTACACCGCTCCGCCCCGCGAGCGCGCCTCGGCGCGGGGCAGGTGTACCCCGCAATGGGCGCACGCCACGAGCTCGCCGAGGGACTCCCCGCGCGCGCGGGAGGGCGCATCGCGGGAGGGCCCGTCTCCGGCTGCGCGGCGCAATGCCCGGCGCAGAAGCCAGACCGCGAGCACGATCAGCACCACGAGCACGACGAGGCGACCCATCGCGCAATTATCTCTCTGGACGTCTAACTGGACTGGAAAGGCCGCGGGATTGGTCGGGGTGAGAGGATTTGAACCTCCGACACCTGCGTCCCGAACGCAGTACTCTACCAGGCTGAGCTACACCCCGAACTAGCTGCGGCGCGCGACCGAAAAGGACGCCAATTCTAGCAAAGAATCCTTGTAGGCCGAGGCAGGAAGCGCCGCGATGGCACGCGCCGCCGCGTCGGCCTCGCGCTCCGCCGCCGTGCGCGCATAGTCGAGAGCGCCGGTCGAGCGGATGACCTCGAGAACGCCACCGAAGTCCTCGCGTCCGCCATCGAGAATCGCACGGCGCACGAGCTCTGCCTGCGCGGGGGTGCCGGCGCGCATGGCGTGAATGAGCGGCAGCGTCGGCTTGCCCTCTGCGAGATCATCGCCCAGGCTCTTGCCAATCGCCGCTTCGTCCCCCGAGTAGTCGAGCACGTCGTCGATCAGCTGGAAAGCGGTGCCCACGTGCATGCCGTAATGCGCCAGCCCCGCCTCGGACGCCGGTCCGATGCCGGCGAGCACGCCGCCGAGCTGCGCCGAGGCCTCGAACAGCTTGGCGGTCTTGCGACGAATGACCTCGAGATAGCGCTCCTCCTCCACGCGCGGGTCGTGGCTTCCCATCAGCTGCAGCACTTCGCCGCCGGCGATGACATTCGTGGCCTCGGCCAGAACCTGCATCACTCGCATGCTGTGCAGCTCGACCATCATCTGGAAGGCGCGCGAATACAAGAAGTCACCCACCAGCACTGCGGCGGCGTTACCGTAGGCCGCGTTTGCAGTGCTGCGCCCCCGTCGCAGCGGGGACTCGTCCACGACGTCGTCGTGCAACAGCGTGGCGGTATGGATGAACTCCACCACCGCGGCAAGCTGGAACCGCGCCTCGCCGCGGTAGCCGACGGCGCCACAGGACAGCAGCAGCAGCGCCGGGCGCAGCCGCTTGCCGCCGGAGGCGACGATGTACTGGGCAACCTGGCGCACCAGCGCGACGTCGGAATCCAGCCGGGCGCGCAGCAGCGTTTCCACCCTGTCCAGCTCCTCCGCCACCGGCGCCAGCATTGTCATGAAGCTCATGATTCGCTTATAATTCCAAGTCTTTTCGGACGCAAGGCTGTCGGGATCTCCTCCATGTACGCGATCATCAAGACGGGCGGGAAGCAGTACCGGGTGCACTCCGGCGAGCAGGTTCGGGTCGAGGCGCTCACCGCCGAAGTGGGTGCCTCGGTGGCTTTCGACGATGTTCTTCTCGTCGGAACAGGCGACGAAGTCAAGGTCGGCGCGCCGTTCGTGTCCGGCGCCAAGGTGAAGGCGACAGTACTGTCGCACGGCCGTGGCGACAAGGTGCGCATCTTCAAGCTTCGCCGGCGCAAGCATTACCAGAAGACCCAAGGGCATCGGCAGTCGTACACCGAGCTTCGCATCGACGACATCCAGGGATAAGTCATGGCACACAAGAAGGCGGGCGGCAGCTCGCGCAACGGTCGCGACTCCCAGGCCAAGCGCCTGGGCGTCAAGGTCTACGGTGGCGAGCGCGTGAACGCCGGCCAGATCCTCGTACGGCAGCGCGGCACGGTGGTGCACCCGGGCAGCAACGTGGGCATGGGACGCGACCACACGCTCTTCGCTCGCGTGGGTGGCCAGGTGCATTACGCGGTCAAGGGCGAGCAGAGCAAAAAGACGGTGAGCGTAGTGCAAGAGGCCGCCGAGGCGAGCGCCTAGGCCGCCCCCGCGCCCCGCGAAGCCCTATCGACGTCGATAGGGCTTTTTTGTCGACGGGCCCATGAAGTTCATCGACGAGGCGAAAATCGAGGTCCACGCCGGCAAGGGTGGCGACGGCGCTGCGACCTTTCGCCGGGAGAAGTACGTGCCCCGCGGCGGCCCCGACGGCGGGGACGGCGGCCGCGGCGGCAGCGTGTGGGCGCGCGCAGACCGCAACGTGAACACCCTCATTGACTACCGGTTCGCGCGCATCCACCGGGCGGAGCACGGGCAGCGCGGCATGGGCTCGGACTGTCACGGGCGCAGCGGCGCCGATCTCGAGCTCCGCGTGCCGATCGGCACCTTCGTGCGCGACGAGGAGACGGGCGAGCTCGTCGCCGACCTGGCGAGCGACGGCGCGCGGGCGCTGCTCGCCCGCGGCGGCGCCGGCGGGCTGGGCAACCTGCATTTCAAGTCCAGCACCAACCGGGCGCCGCGACAATTCACGCGCGGCGAGCCTGGCGAGACCCGCCGCCTTCGCCTGGAGCTGCGAGTCCTCGCCGACGTCGGACTGCTCGGCCTGCCCAATGCCGGCAAGTCCACCTTCATCCGCGCGGTGTCGAGCGCCCGTCCGAAGGTCGCCGACTACCCCTTTACCACGCTCAATCCGTCGCTCGGCGTCGTCCGCGTGGGCCCGGCAAGCTTCGTCGTTGCCGACATCCCGGGCTTGATCGAAGGCGCCGCCGAGGGCGCCGGCCTCGGGCATCAGTTCCTGCGGCATCTGGGGCGCACGCGGCTGCTGCTGCACCTCGTGGACCTGACGGCCGAGGACCCGGCGCGCGATGTTCGCGTGGTCGCGGCCGAGCTGCGCAAATACGACGAAGCGCTGCACCGCAAGCCGCGCTGGCTGGTGTTCAACAAGGCCGACGCGGTGGAGGACCCCGACGAGCGCATCCGAAAGGCGCTGAGCCGATTGCGGTGGAAGCGCCCCTGGTTCAAAGTGGCAGCGATCAGCGCGCACGGCACGGCCGCGGTCGCCAAGGCGATCGCCCGTGAGCTTGCTCACAACCCATGAGCCTCGCCCCCGCCAACACCCTGGTCGTGAAGGTCGGATCGTCCCTGGTCACCGACGACGGGCGCGGTCTCGATGCGGCGGCGATCGCCGGCTGGGCGGCGCAGGTGGCGGCACTGCGCCGCCGCGGCAAGCGCGTCGTGATGGTCTCGAGCGGCGCGATCGCCGAGGGCCTGCAGCGACTGGGCTGGAAACGGCGCCCGCACGCCATGCACGAATTGCAGGCCGCGGCGGCCGTCGGCCAGATGGGCCTCGCGCAGTGCTATGAGAGCGGCTTTCGCAGCCATGGGCTGCGCACCGCGCAAGTCCTTCTGACGCATGCCGACCTGGCAGACCGGCAGCGCTACCTGAATGCGCGCTCGACTCTGCGCACGCTGCTCGAGCTCGGCGTCATTCCCGTCATCAACGAAAACGATACCGTGGTGACCGACGAGATCAAGCTCGGCGACAACGACACCTTGGGCGCGCTGGTCACCAACCTGGTGGAAGCCGATGCGCTCGTCATCCTGACCGACCAGCCGGGCCTGTTCGACGCCGATCCGCGGCGCGAGCCGCAGGCGAAGCTGATCGAGCAGGCACGCGCCGGCGACCCGGCACTCGAAGCCGTCGCCGGCAGCCGCGGCGGCGCGCTCGGCAAAGGCGGGATGTTGACCAAGGTATTGGCCGCCAAGCGCGCGGCGCGAAGCGGCGCGCATACCGTCATCGCTTCCGGCCGCGAGCCCGACGTGCTGCTGCGGCTCGCGGCCGGAGAGCGCATCGGTACGCTGCTGGTCGCGGATACCATGCCGCTCGCCGCGCGCAAGCAGTGGCTCGCCGATCACCTCACCGTGCGCGGCCGGTTGCAACTCGACGCCGGCGCGGTGAAAGCCCTGGTGCGCGACGGCAAGAGCCTGCTGCCGATCGGCGTGGCAGCGCTCACGGGCGATTTCGCGCGCGGCGATGTCGTCGCCTGCCTCGATCCGGAGGGCCGCGAAGTGGCGCGCGGGCTGGTGAACTACTCCTCGGAAGAAACGCGCCGCATCCTGCGGCGGCCGTCGGTGGAAATCGAGGCCCTGCTCGGGTACGTGGACGAGCCCGAGCTCATTCACCGCGACAACCTGGTGCTGCTCTAGGCTACCGCGGACCGATTGCCTGTGCCGGGTGCCCGCCCCCGAGCACGGCTCCGCGCCCCTCGGCCGCGGTCTCGATCGCACGACGCGCCGGGCAGAAGAAGTGCCGGCGCAGGGTGTTCTGGATCGAGCGCGGATCGGCCGGAATCGCGCGCCAGGCGGTCGGTCGCCCCGACCAGGCGCCGTCTTCGGACCTCGCCACGGCGTAGATCCGGTACTCGTCCGGGCAGCGGATGCCCTCGAAGCGGATGTTCTGAGCCCCCCCGGCGCTGCGCGCCAGCACGACGTAGCGCACGATGCGGTCCGCGCCGACGCTCACCGTCTCCGGGTCGACGTAGTAGCGGAAATCACCGGCCGCGGCCACCTCGATGGGAACCCAGCGCCGCGCATCGTAGGCTGGCGCCGGCACGGCCTGCTCGTCGAGCTGGCGCAGCCGCTCGTCCTGCTGGCGCTCCCAATCGCTCTGCCCCTGCGCCAGCGCCGCTCCCCCGCACAGGGCGAGCGCGAGGACGCCGGCCCGGTTCAATTCAGGTCCGCGGCGAGCGCGCTGCGCACGTCGGGCTGCAGCTCGGCCTCGGCCCGGTACTGGTCGTGGTCGACGCCCACCATCACCTTCGCGCCGCGGCGCAGCCGCTCACGCATGCCTGGGTCCAGCTCGAAGCGCAGAAAATGGACCGACGAAGTCTTTTCCTCGTTCTCGCGCTCGAGATCCTCGTCGGCGATGGCGTGAACGCGCGGGCAGCCATCCACCTGAACCCACACGCGACGCTCGATGCCCTTCAGCGCCGCGAGCCGTTGCCGCCGCTCCTCGGCGTCCGGGTACTCGATCAGCATCGTCGCCTTCCAATTGCCGCCGTCGGGCACCAGCGGGTTGTACGCGTCGAGCTCGTGCTGGATGCCTTCCTCCTCGAAGATGCGCTCGATGCGCAGCATCTCCTGGACCTGGTAGCGGATGGTGAGCTCGTCCTCGAACTGCAGCGTCAGGTGTCCGCCCAGATGCACGGTGCGCCGTTTCTTGTGCTCCATAACCTTCGCCCGGAAGCTGGGACGCTCCCGGGCGTAGGCCTCGAGGCTGAGCAGGGTTTCGCGCTTAATCACTGAGCCCGTCGAGCGCCTTCTGGAAGCGGTTGGCGTGGCTGCGCTCGGCCTTGGCCAGCGTCTCGAACCAGTCGGCGATCTCGCCGAAGCCCTCGTCGCGCGCCTGCTTCGCCATGCCCGGGTACATGTCGGTGTACTCGTGCGTCTCGCCCGCCACCGCCGCCTTCAGGTTGTCGCGCGTGCGCCCGATCGGCAGGTTGGTCGCC
>DATLGR010000120.1:0-7678 GCA_035540415.1 Burkholderiales bacterium
GGTCGATGTGGTGCGCATGCTGGCCTCAGGCCGCGTGAAGTCGGTGCGCGCGGCGGCCGGCGCCTGGGATCCGGCGCGGCCCGCTGACGGCGCCTACAGCGCGCTGCTCGCGTTCGACGACGGCGCCTTCGCCACGCTCGTCTACAGCGGCTACGCCCACTTCGATTCCGACGAGCTCATGGGCTGGATCGGCGAGAGCGGCGCGCGCAAGGACCCGCAGGCCTACGGGGCGGCGCGCCGGGCGCTCGCCGGCGGCGAGGCCGCGCTCAAGCAGGCGCGCAGCTACGGCGGCGCCGCCTACGCCCCGCCCCCGGCGCCGGAGGCGCACCCCCATTTCGGCCTCGTCATCGCCTCCTGCGAGCGCGGCGACGTGCGCCCGCTCCCCACCGGCGTGGCGGTCTACGGCGATGCGGCGCGGCGCCTCGAGCCGCTGCCGCCGCCGGCGGTGCCGCGCGCCGAAGTGATCGACGAGCTGCACGCCGCCGTGCGCGAAGGGCGCGCGCCCCTGCACGACGGCGCCTGGGCCATGCACACCCTGGAGGTGTGCCTCGCCCTGCGCCGCTCGGCCAGCGAGCAGCGGGAGGTGTTCCTGTGAGGGACTGGCAGAAGGCCGTGCCGAACGACCGCCTCGCGCACATCGTCAAGGACACCACGCGCGCGCTGGTGCGCGCGCTCACGGTGCGCCTCGCCGGGCACGGCGTGTCGTTCGGGCACTGGACGTTCCTGCGCATCCTGTGGGAGCACGACGGCCTCACCCAGCGCGAGCTCTCGGAGCTCGCGGGCGTCATGGAGCCCACGACGTACTCGGCGATCAAGGCGATGGAGGAGCTCGGCTACGTGAGCCGCCGGCAGCTCCCGGACAACCGCAAGAACGTCTACGTGCACCTCACCGCGCGCGGCCGCGCGCTGAAGGACAAGCTCGTGCCGCTCGCCGAGGAGGTGAACCGCATCGCCACGCGGGGCGTGAAGCCCGAGGACGTCGCCGCCACGCGGCGCGCGCTCGTCGCCATGCTGGCGAACCTCGAGGAAGAGCGCAAAGCAAACCCCCTATACTGAGCGCCATGAATCGCCTTCGCCTCACCTTCGCCTGCTGGGACTACGACCGCACGCGCGCCCTCGCCGACGGCAGCGTGGTCCCCGACGGCATCGAGCTCGTGTACCTCACCCAGCCGGTGGAAGAGACGTTCTTCCGCATGCTGCGCTACGCCGAGTTCGACTGCTCGGAGATGTCGCTGTCCTCGTACGTCGCCTCGCTCGGCGCGCCGAACCCGCGCTTCATCGCCATCCCCGTGTTCCCGTCGCGCTTCTTCCGGCACTCCTGCATCTTCGTCTCGGCGAGGAGCGGCATCCGCAGGCCCGAGGAGCTCAAAGGCCGGCGCGTGGGCGTGCCCGAGTACCAGATGACGGCGCCGGTGTGGATCCGCGGCATCCTGTCGGACGAGCACGGCGTGCGCGTCACCGACTACGAGCACCGCTCCGGCGGCGAGGAGGAACCGGGGCGCGACGAGAAGCTCAAGCTCGACCTGCCCGCCACCATCCGCGTGCGGCCGATCGGCCCCACGCAGACCCTCTCGCGGATGATCGCCGAGGGCGAGATCGACGCCCTCGTCACCGCGCGCGCGCCCTCGAGCTTCCAGCGGGAGCCCGACAAGGTGCAGCGCCTCTTTCCGGACTACGTGCAGCACGAGAAGGACTACTTCCGGCGCACGAAGATCTTCCCCATCATGCACACCGTGGTCATCCGGCGCGACGTCTACGAGCGCACGCCCTGGGTCGCGCAATCGCTCTACAAGGCCTTCTGCGCCGCGAAGGACAAGGCGATGGCGCTCTACCACCAGACCGCGGCGCTGCCGTCGATGCTTCCCTGGTGCATCGCGCACGCCGACGAAGCGCGCCGCGAAATGGGCGAGGACTGGTGGCCCTATGGGCTCGCCCCCAACCGGCATGTGCTCGACACGTTCCTTCGCTACCACCACGAGCAGGGGCTCTCCAGGCGCCGCTTCACGCCCGAAGAGCTTTTTGCGCGCGAGACCCTGGAGTCGTTCAAGGTCTAGGCAGGTCGCACCTCAGAGGGGCTCGAGGCGGGCGAGCACGCCGTGGCGATCGTCGGTGAGGAGGTAGACGAGGCCGTCGGGCCCCACGCGCACATCGCGCACGCGGCCGATGGCGCCCTGCAGGAGCCGCTCCTCCTTCACCACGCGCTCGCCGTCGAGCTCGAGGCGCACCAGCATCTCGCCGCGCAGCGCGCCGACGAAAAGGCTGCCCTGCCAGCGCGCAAACCGCGTGCCGGTGTAGAAGGCCATGCCGGAAGGCGCGATCGAAGGCGTCCAATGGTGCAGCGGCTGCTCCATGCCGGCCTTGTGCGTGCCTTCGCCGATGCGCGTGCCGATGCCGTAGTTGACGCCGTAGGTGATCACCGGCCAGCCGTAGTTCGCGCCCGCGCGCACGATGTTGATCTCGTCGCCGCCCTGCGGCCCGTGCTCGTGAGTCCACAGGGCGCCGGTGCGCGGGTGCAGCGCGGCGCCCTGGATGTTGCGCTGGCCGAGCGTGAATTTTTCCGGCTTCCAGCCCGCTCGCGCGACGAACGGATTGTCCGCCGGGACCCGCCCGTCGTCGTGCAGCCGGATGACGGAGCCGGCGTGGTCGTCGGGGCGCTGGGCGCGGGCCATCTCGCCCCGGTCGCCGAGCGTGAGGTAGACGAACCCGTCGCGGTCGAACACGATGCGCCCGCCGAAATGCTGGCCGCGCGAGCCCTTGGGGCTCTGGCGGAACAGCACCTCGACCGCCTCCAGGCGGTGCCCGGCGAGGCGCCCGCGCGCGAGCTCGGTGCCGAAGCCGTCCTCGCCGCGCGCCGCATACGCGAGGTAGACGAGCCGGTTTTCCGCGAAGCGCGGATGCAGGACGACGTCGTGCAGCCCGCCCTGCCCGTGCACCGCGACGGCCGGCAGGCCTTCGATCGGCTGCGGATCGAGCCTGCCGTCGCGGATGAGGCGAAGCCGGCCCGCCTTCTCCGTGACGAGCATCGCTCCATCGGGCAGGAAAGCGAGCGACCAGGGCTGCTGCAGCCCCTCCACCACGCGCACGAGGCGAAACGCGTGGTCCTCGGCGCGGAAGCTCTGCGCCTGCGCGCAGGCGCCCGCGGCGAGGAGGAGCGCCGCCACCGCGCCTCTCACGGCTCGCCCACGACCCACAGGTACACGGGATGCTCCCGCCAGCCGCTCGGCACGCTGACCCATTTCTGCGGGCGCCACGTGGGCATGGAGTGCCAGTGCGAGACCACGCGCGTGCCCGGCGGCAGGCTGCGCAGCCGCGGTTCCAGGCGCCGGTTGAAGTCGGCCGACAGGAACAGCATCACGACCGTCGCGTCGCGCAGGTCTACCGTAAAGAGATCCTGGTTGCGGAACTCGATGCGCTCGGCGACGCCCGCCTGGCGCGCGTTGTCCTGCGCCTCCCGGATGCGCTGCGGATCGATGTCGACGCACACCGCGGCCGCGCCCAGCCGCGCCGCGGCCACGACGATGCGTCCGTCGCCGCAGCCCAGGTCGTACACGCGGTCGCGGGGGTTGACGGCCGCGAGATCGAGCATCGCCTGCACCACGTTGGCCGGCGAAGGCTCGTAGCGGACCTGTGCGCCGGCCGCGGCGGACAGGCCCCAGAGCAGGGCGAGGAGCATGGGTAGAAATTGCGGTCGCATGGCTGCACAATCGCGAAGCACATGATCCTAGATCACCTCGGGCTCGCGGTGCGCGACTTCGGAAGAAGCGGCACGTTCTACCGGCGCGCGCTTGCGCCGCTGCGCATCGAGACGGTGCTCGAAGGCGAAGGCTGGGCCATGCTCGGCCGCGACGGCCGGCCGCAATTCTGGCTGGGCGTGCACGGCATCCCGCCGGGGCCGATCCACCTCGCCTTCGCCGCCGAGAGCCGCGAGCAGGTGCGCGCCTTTCACCGCGCGGCGCTCGCCGCGGGCGGCCGCGACAACGGCGCGCCCGGCCTGCGCGCAAAGTATCACCCGCACTACTACGGCGCTTTCGTATTCGATCCGGACGGTCATAACGTCGAGGCCGTGTGCCATCGGCCGGAAGCCTGACGCGGCTCCTGCTCGCCGTCGTGGCCGCGCCGCTCGCGGCGGCCGCGCCGCTGCCGGCGGCCGCCCAGGCGGCCCGCCCGACGATCCGGTGCTGCTCGGCGCCGCGGTGCGGCAGCGCCCCGAATGGGACGGCTCGGCGACGCAGCGCACCGACGTAGTCCCGGTGCTTCGCTACTACGGGCCGCGCTGGTTCGCCCGCACCACGCAGGGCGTGCTGGAAGGCGGCGTGCGCGAGCGCCTGGGGGATTTTCATGCCGGCGCCCAGCTCGCCTACGAGCCGGCGCACCGCGACCTCGGCGCCGGCGCCTCGGTGGGGCTGCACCTGGAATGGGACCAGCGCATCGGCCCGGCGCCCGTGACCTTCCTGCTGCGCGCGCGCCAGAACCTCGATCGCTCGCGAGGCGGCGAGGCGGACCTTCGCGTCACCGCGGGCGTGCTCCAGCGCGGCGGCCTGCTCGCCGGGGTGTTCGGGCAGGCCACCTGGGGCACGGCCAACGCGCTCGCCAGCCGCTACGGCGCGCAGCGCTCCGGGCTCATGTTCGCCTCGGCCGGGGTGCTCGGCTCCTACGATCTCGCGCGCCACTGGGTGCTCGTCGCCTCGGCGGAGCGGCGCTCCCTCTACGACCAGGCGGCCGACAGCCCCATCACCGAGCGCGTCCGCAACGGTTACGTGAGCGCCGGAATCGCGTACCGCTTCGGCCGGTAGCGAAGCGCGCGAGCGCTGTCGCAGCGTGCGCCATTCCCGCTCTGCGAAACCACCGCGGGCGCCGCAGATTCTAGAGTGCGGTTCCAACCAAGGAGACGCACCATGCAACCCCAGATCTTCGAGATGTACCGCACGACCCTCAAGAACGCCGCCGA
Source organism: Burkholderiales bacterium (assembly GCA_035540415.1). GTDB lineage: Bacteria > Pseudomonadota > Gammaproteobacteria > Burkholderiales > SG8-39 > SCGC-AG-212-J23. The sequence goes on from DATLGR010000120.1 coordinate 4,949, forward strand.
CATGATGACCGCCTCGCTGGAAAGCGCCCAGCGGCTGCAGCAGCAGCAGCTCGACGCGCTGCAGGGCGCGATCGAGGAGCAGGCCAAATCGGTGCGCCAGCTCTCGGAAGTGCGCAGCATCGACGAGCTGATGGCGCTGCAGACGCGCCTCACCGGCACTCAGATGGAGCGCGCGATGGACTTCTGGACGCGCCTGTGGCGCGCCGCCGGCGACAACCAGATGGCGCTCATCGGCAAGGCGCAGTCGCAATTCGGCCAGGCGCGGGAGCAGCTGCGCGAGGCCGGCGCGTCGGCCTCCTCCGCCGTGAGCGGCGCGATGCGCGATGCCGCCCTCAACCAGGCCAACCAGGCCAACCAGGCCGCGCAGGCCGCCGAGCAGGCGCGCAAGCAGCAGGAGCGCGAGCGCAGGAGCGCCTGAGCTTCAGCGCAGCGTGAGGCAGGCGTCCTCGTAGCGCCCGGCGCCCATGGCGCCGGGCTCGAAAATCTCCCGCTCGCGGATCCAGCGGAACGATTCCTCGAAGACTTCGCGGGTGTAGGGCTCGAACACGATGCGCTCGCCCGGGCCCCAGCGGCGCACGTCGATCTCGTCCAGGAAGCGCCGGGGGAATTCGTTGCGGTAGTGCTTGGTATAGAGCTCGGGCCGCAGGTCGATGTCGCGCTGCGCGCGCCGCAGCGCGGCGAAGTACTTGCGCAAGTCCTCCGGATCCGGGGTGCCGGTAATCATGGTCGCCATCATGAACGTGGTGTCGATCACCTTGCGGAAGCCGAGCTGCTCGAGAAAGTAGTACGGACCGCTGAAGAGCGCCGCCGCGGGCACCTGCCCGTCGACCAGCTTTTCCAGCCGCGAGAACAGGATGCCGTCGCCGAAGGACAGCTTGATCTCGGCGCGCGGCAGGTACTGCTCGAGCGCCTGGAGGGTCGAGTAGTGGCTGCCCGACTGGTAGCCCACCGAGATCGGCACGCCGCGCAGATCCTCCGGCGAGCGCACGGGGGACCCGGGCGGAACGAAGACGCCCGCCGGCGCCACCGAGTAGCAATCGGCGTAGAGCTTGCCGTGGCCGGCGGAGGCGGCGACGTTCACCGTCCAGTGGCAGGCGCAGCTTACGTGGGTATCGCGGCCCTTCTCGAAACTCTGGTAGGCGCCCACCTTGTCGGGCGTGGCGTGGGTCTCGAACACCGCGTGGAACTCGTAATCGAGCCCCTCGTCGCGAAAGTAGCCCTTCTCCTCGGCGACCCACTCGTGCAGGCGAAAGTGCGGCGTGATGGCGAACTTGGGCATTGGGGCGTCTCTCCTGGCTCATTTTACGGCGTAAAACGTCCAGGAAGCAGGGCGCCACACGGCGCGGCCGATGCCGCCTGCCGCACCGGTGACGGGTGAAGGCGGCTAGAACCGCGTGGTGAGGCCGAGGAAGAAGCGCGTGCCCTCGGTGCGGACCTCGGTCGCGGTGCTGTAGAGGCGAATCGAGGCGTCGACCGAGGTGCGCTCGGTGAGGAAAAACGCGGCGCCCCCGCCCAGCTCCCACGTGAAGTCGGTGCTGTCGCCGGTCCCGCGCGCGTCGGTGTTGGCGAAGCCGATCGCGCCTTCGGCGAACGGCACCACCGCCTGGGCGCGCAGCGGCTGGAAATAGTACTTGGCGCCGACGGTGAAGGTCGTCGTGGTGTTATCGGCGCCGGGCGCCTGGAAGCGGCTGCGCGAGAGCCCGAGAAGCGCCGCGAGCTGCGGCTGCACCATGCGGCCGTAGCGCAGGTGCACCTGCGTCACCTCGACGTCCGCCGGCTCGCGCACGTTATCCCAGGAGCCGAACACCGAGACTTCGTTCCAGTACATCGTGGGCTGCGGAGCCTGCGCAGCGACCGGGAGCGACAGCATCCCGAGCACCGCGGCCGCGCCGCAGACTGTTGCCAGTTTCATTCGACACCTCCAGAACAAAAACGACAATCGTATTGCGGCGCGGCGCGACAGGCTGTCGCCCGGGTTGCGAATCTCGGGTAGCCGCGAAGTGACCGGCGGTCGCCCGCCGTGCGACGACAGGGGGCGACGCCCGGGCGGCACGGACATTGCCGAGCGGCGGGCTTCGCGATCCGGCCTACGCCGGCTTCACGATCCGGTTGCGCAGCACGCCGATGCCCTGGACCTCGAGCTCCACCACGTCGCCCGGCTGCAGGAAGCGCATGTGCTCCAGGCCGCAGCCGTTGCCCACGGTGCCGGAGCCGAAGAACTCGCCCGGGTGCAGCGTCTCCGCGCGCGCGGCATGCGCGATGCAATCCTCGAACTTCCAGTGCATGTCGCGCGAGTTTCCGCGCCCCCACTCCTCGCCGTTGACGCGCGCGATCATCTCCAGCGCGTACGGGTCCGCAATCTCGTCGGCGGTCACGAGGCACGGTCCGAGCACGTTGGAGTTGTCGAAGTCCTTGCCCTTGCCGGGCCCGAGCTGCCCCGCCATCTCCCTCGCCTGCTCGTCGCGCGCGGAGAAGTCGTTGAAGATGCTGTAGCCGAAGATGTGGCTGCGGGCCCGTTCCCGGGGGATGTCCTTGCCGGCCTTGCCGATCCAGCAGCCGAACTCCAGCTCGAAGTCCATGCGCTCGCTGAAGTGGGGCCAGGGAACGTCCTCGCCCGTGCCGCAGACGTTGAACCGGTTGGGGTGGTAGAAGATCGGCCGCTCGTACCACGCCTGTGGCACCCGCGGGTCGGTTCCGCGCAGCTTGGCCACCGCGCCGAACGCCTGGACC
>DATLGR010000121.1:0-4261 GCA_035540415.1 Burkholderiales bacterium
TCGCCCCGCCCCGCTTGCCGCTGTTCCGTTTTTGGCGTCCGCCGGTGCAGTCCGGGGCGCCGGCCGCTGTCGGTCGCGCCATTGCGCCGGGTGAAGCAGGGGCGCCGGTAGGGCCATCATCGGAACGGTGCTGCAATGCAAGCCGTGAAGCCGTTCAATGTACTTGGCTTGCTCGTCCTCACCGGCGCGCTGGCGCTGTGGGCGATCCAGCACCCGGCCTCGGCGGAGCGCCCCGGCGCCGAGCGCCACGTCATGGCCGGAACATCGCCGCGCTAGCGCCTGCTCCGCTTGGAGCAGGGCGAATGGCTGGAACCTTGCATCCCGCAAGTCGAAAGGATTTCGCGCCATGAGGATCTGCGTCTACGGATGCCCCGGCCGGGGCGGGCACAGCGAGCCGTACGCGTTCTACCTTGGCGCCCGCCGCCTGCCGGTGATCGCGATCCTGGAACGCTGGGAAGAGTTCGGGCAGCGCTACTTCGAGGTGATGGCCGACGACGACCGGCGCTTCGTGCTGTGCCACGCGCCGCAGTCGGACCGCTGGGAGCTCGCGGCGGTCTATCGCGGCGCGACCCGCGGGCCGCGCGTCGCGGCCCTGCGGCCCTAGCCCGCACCATTCGGCGTCTAGAATCGGGGGCCTGACCCCGACTTTACCGATCGCGCATTATCTGCGGCCGCTGCTCGCGCCGCGCAGCGTCGCGCTCGTGGGCGCGAGCGAGCGCCCCGGCTCGCTCGGAGATATCGTCTGGCGCAACCTTGCCGCGGCCGGCCTGCAAGGCGCCCTGTACGCGGTGAATCCCAAGCACGCGCGCGTCCACGGACAACCCGCGTACGCCCGGCTTTCGCGCCTGCCCCACCCTCCGGAGCTCGCCGTGCTCGCCACGCCCGCGCGCACCGTGCCGGAGATCATCGCCGACGCGGGCGCCGCCGGCGTGCGGGCGGCGATCGTCCTGTCCAGCGGCTTCGGCGAAGCCGGCGGCGCGGGCCGCGCGCTGCAGGAAGCGATGCTGCGCGAGGCGAAGCGCTACGGCGTGCGCATCCTCGGGCCGAACTGCCTTGGCGCGATGCGCAGCGACGCGGGCCTCAATGCGACCTTCGCGCGCACCGCGCCGCTGCCGGGGCACCTCGCACTCGTGTCGCAGTCGGGCGCGATCTGCGGCGCGCTGCTCGACTGGGCGCAGGGCGCGGGCGTGGGCTTCTCCAGCGTGGTCTCGCTCGGCGGCGCGGCGGACGTCGATTTCGGCGAGATTCTCGACTTCCTGGTGGCCGACGCCGCCACCGAGGCGGTGCTGCTTTACGTCGAGGGCATCCGCGAGGCGCGCCGCTTCCTCTCGGCGCTGCGCGCGGCGGCGCGCGTGAAGCCGGTGGTGGTGCTGAAGGTCGGGCGCTACGCCAGCGGCTCCAAGGCGGCCTCCAGCCATACCGGCGCCCTCGTCGGCGCCGACGAGGTTTTCAATGCAGCGCTCGCGCGCGCCGGCAGCGTGCGCGTGAAGACCTACACCCAGCTGTTCGCCGCGGCGCGCGCGCTCGCCGCACCGCGCTTTCCCTCGGGGGAGCGCCTGGCGATTCTGACCAACGGCGGCGGTCCCGGGGTGGTCGCCGCCGACTGCGCGGCCGAAAACGGGGTGCCGCTCGCCACGCTGTCGCAAGCGACGCTGGAGCTGCTGAACGAAGCGCTGCCGCCGCAATGGTCGCGAGGCAACCCGATCGACATCATCGGCGACGCCCCGGCCGAGCGCTTCGGCGCGGCAACGCGCGCGGTGCTCGCCGACCCCGCCGTCGATGCGCTGCTCGCGATGTACTCGCCGGTGGCGGTCACCGAGCCGCAGGACGCGGCCCGCGCGGTGGCCGAGGCGGCCCGCGGCAGCCGCAAGCCGGTGCTCGCCGCCTGGCTCGGCGACCTCGGCCCCGGCGCGAGCCGCGCCTTCCTGGAGGGGCAGGGCATCGCCAACTTCTACACGCCCGAGAACGCCGTCGAGGCCTTCTCCTTCCTGTGCGCCTACCGCCGCAACCAGGCGCAGCTCCTGGAAGTGCCGGTCGCGCGCGCTCCCGAGGAGGCGCCGTTCGACCTCGCGCGCGCGCACGCGATCCGGGACGCGGCACTGGCGCAGAACCGCACCCTGCTCACCGAGCACGAGGCGAAGGCGCTGCTCGCCGCCTTCGGCCTGCCGGTGCCCGCCTCGATCGTCGCGGCCACGCGCGAGGCGGCGGTCGACGCCGCGCGCAGGATCGGCTTCCCGGCGGCCATGAAGATCCATTCGCCCGACATCGCGCACAAGACCGACGTCGGCGGCGTGCGCTTGAACCTGCAGAACGCCGAGATGGTCGCCTCGGCCTGGGACGACATGATGCGCCATGTGAAGGCGCTGCGCCCGGACGCGCGCATCGAAGGCGGCCTTGTGCAGCCGATGCTCCGCTACCCGCATACCCGCGAGGTGCTGGTGGGCGTGGCGACCGACCCGGTGTTCGGCCCGGTCATTTCGTTCGGCACCGGCGGCGTCTCGGTCGAGGCGGTGGCCGACACCGCGCTCGCGCTGCCTCCGCTCAATGCCGCGCTGGCGCGCGAGCTGATGGCGCGCACCCGGGTGCACCGCCTGCTCGCCGGCTACCGCGACGTGCCGCCGGCGGACGCGCAAGCGCTCGCGGCGATTCTCTGCGGCGTATCGCGCCTGGTGTGCGCCGCGGCCTGGCTGAAGGAAATGGATCTCAACCCGGTCCTCGCGCACCCGGGCGGCGCAGTGATCGCCGATGCGCGCGTGGTGATCGACCCGGGGCGCCGCGACACCCCGCCGCGCTACGCGCACATGGCGATCCATCCCTATCCGGTGGAGCTCGAAGGCGAGCTCGCGCTGGCGGATGGCACCCGCGTGCGCGTGCGGCCCATCCGGCCCGAGGACGCGGCGCTCGAGCGGCGCTTCTTCGAAGGCCTGTCGGCGCGCTCGCGCTACCACCGCTTCATGCAGCATCTGCCCGAGCTGCCGCCGAAGCTGCTCGCGCGCTTTACCCAGATCGACTACGACCGCGAGCTCGCGCTCGTCGCGCTGCACGATGGCGCCTTCATCGCGGTGGGCCGCTACGCGCCCAATCCCGACGGGCGCAGCGCAGAGTTCGCCCTCACCGTGGCCGACGCCTGGCAGGGGCGGGGGATCGGCCGCGCCCTGCTCGCGCGCCTGTGCGAGGCGGCGCGCGCGGCGGGCTACGCGGCCCTCTACGGGCACATCCTTCCCGGCAACCGCGACATGCTCGATCTGGCCGCCCGGCTGGGCTTCGCCGAGGAAGCCCGCGACCCCTCCGAGGTTACGGTCGTGCGCCGGCTTTGACCTGGGTCAACACGGCGGCGTCCCGGCGGCCTACGCTGGTGCAACCAAAAGAGGGAGCCCCGTGTTCAAGCACATCCTCATTCCCACCGACGGCTCGGAGACCGCCGCCAAGGCGATCGATGCGGGCGTCAGGCTCGCCGCCGAGATGGGCGCGCGCGTCACCGGCTTTCATGCCCAGGAGCCGCGTCCGGTTCACCTGCACAGCGCGACGTACGGCATGGAAAAGGAGCTCGCCGCGGAATTCGATCGGCGCTCGCGCGAATTCGCCGACCGCGCGCTGGGCGAAATCGAGAAGGCGGCCAAGGCCCGCAGCGTGCCCTTCGACGGGCTGATCGTGAAGTCGCCGCAGCCATACCGGGCGATCGTCGACGCCGCCGCCGAGCGCCACTGCGACGCCATCTTCATGGCCTCGCACGGCCACAAGGGCATCGCCGGCCTCGTGCTGGGCAGCGTCACCAACCAGGTGCTCACGCATTCGCGGCTGCCGGTACTGGTGTTCCGCTGAAATAGCCCGCTTTAATTAATCGGATTGCGAAATTCGATTTGCCCTATGGTAGCGGCCGCGGCTAGGCTCGCGGGTCCAATGTGAGGAGAACCCCATGAAAGCGCTGAAGGGCACCAAGACGCACGACAATCTCAAGGCCGCGTTCGCCGGCGAGTCGCAGGCAAACCGCCGCTACCTGTACTTCGCTGCCAAGGCCGACGTCGAGGGCCAGAACGACGTCGCAGCGCTGTTCCGCTCCACCGCCGAGGGCGAGACCGGGCATGCGCACGGCCACCTCGAGTACATGGAAGCCGTGGGCGACCCGGCGACCAACCTGCCGATCGGGCGCACGCGCGACAACCTGAAGGCGGCGGTGGCGGGCGAGACGCACGAGTACACCGACATGTACCCGGGCATGGCGAAGCAGGCGCGCGACGAGGGCTTCGGCGAGATCGCCGAC
>DATLGR010000122.1:0-3166 GCA_035540415.1 Burkholderiales bacterium
ACGAAGCGCTGCGCGAGCTGCAGATTGGTGATGAGCGGGATGCCAAGGTCGGCGGCGCGGCGCCGGATGAGGTAGTCGTTCGCGAGCTCCTCCTCGGCGCTGCTCTTCGGGATGTTGATCACGAGGTCCACGCGGCGCTCGTCGAGAAGCTCGAGCGTGTTCGGCGAAGCCGCCTCGCTCGGCCAGTGCAGCGCCTGCGCCGCCACGCCGTGCGCGGCGAGGAACGCGGCGGTGCCGCGCGTCGCGTACAGGCGCACGCCCAGCGCCTGCAGCAGGCGCGCGCTCTCGAGGAACGCCGCCTTCTGCTCGATGCGCCCGGTGGAGAGCAGCACGCTTCCCACGGGCAGGCGAAAGCCCACCGCGACGAGCGCCTTGAGGAACGCCTCCTCGAAGTCGTCGCCCAGGCAGCCGACCTCCCCGGTGGAAGCCATCTCCACGCCGAGCACCGGGTCGGCGCCCTCCAGGCGCGTGAACGAGAACTGCGGCGCCTTCACGCCCACGTACTCCAGGTCGGTCGCCGAGACCGGCGCGAGCGCGACCGGCCGGTCCATCATCACGCCGACGGCGAGCTCGATGAAGTTGACGCGCAGCACCTTGGAGACGAACGGGAAGCTGCGCGAGGCGCGCAGGTTGCACTCGATGACGCTCACCTCGTTGCCGCGGGCGAGGAACTGGATGTTGAACGGGCCGTGGATCCTGAGCGCCTGGGCGATGCGCGCGGCGATCCTGCGGATGCGGCGCACGGTCTCGAGGTAGGTGCGCTGCGGCGGGAGCACCAGCGTGGCGTCGCCGGAGTGCACGCCCGCGTTCTCGACATGCTCCGAGACCGCCGCCACCACCAGCTCGCCGCGCCAGGCGACCGCGTCCATCTCGAGCTCGCGCGCGTTCTCCAGGAACTTCGACACCACCACCGGGTGGCGCGGCGACACGTGCGTGGCGCGCGCGAGGAAGCGCTCGAGCTCGACCTCGTCGGAGGCCACGCCCATGGCGGCGCCCGACAGGACGTAGGAAGGCCGCACCAGCACCGGGTAGCCCGCGGCGCGCGCGAAGGCCGCCGCCTCCGCGGGCGAGCCCGCTTCGCGCCACGCCGGCTGCTGGATGCCGAGCTCATCGAGCAGCCGCGAGAACTTGTGGCGGTCCTCGGCGGTGTCGATGGCGGCGGCGCTCGTGCCGAGCACGCGCACGCCGGCCTCGGCGAGCTGCACCGCCAGGTTGTTCGGGGCCTGTCCGCCCACCGACACGATGACCCCCAGGGGCCGCTCGCGCCGGCACACCTCGAGCACCGTCTCGAGCGTGAGCTCCTCGAAGTAGAGGCGGTCGCACTCGCTGTAGTCGGTGCTCACCGTCTCGGGGTTGTGGTTGAGGAGGATGGTCCGGTAGCCCAGGCGGCGCAGCGCGTGCGCCGCGTTGACCGCGCACCAGTCGAACTCCACCGAGCTGCCGATGCGGTAGGCCCCCGAGCCGAGCACCAGCACCGCGTTGTCCAGCGGCTCGGCGACGTCGTCCTCGGCGCCGTTGTAGGTGAGATAGAGGTAGTTGGTCTGCGCGGGGTATTCGCCGGCGAGCGTGTCGATCTGCTTCACGCAGGGGCGCACGCCGGCCGCCTCGCGCTCGAGCCACACTTCGGCGGCGCTCACGCCGCGCAGCTCGGCGATGCGCGCATCGGAGAACCCGGCGCGCTTGGTCTCCGCGAGGACGCTGGCCGAACGATCCTCCCGCAGGCGCGCCTCGAGGTGCACCATGCGCGCGATGCGCTGCAGGAACCAGCGGTCCACGTGCGTGGCGCCGTGGAGCTCCTCGACGCTCCAGCCGCGCCGTACCGCCTCGGCGATGACGTGCAGGCGCTCGGGCGTGGGCTCGCGCAGCTGGCGGGCGATGTCCTGGCCGATCCCGGGCGGTCGCGCCTCGACCATGCGCAGCGCCTTGGCGAGGGCTTCCTCGAAGCTGCGCCCGATCGCCATCACCTCGCCCACCGACTTCATCGACGAGCCGATCTGCACCGCCGCGCCGCGGAATTTCTGCAGGTCCCAGCGCGGCGCCTTTACCACCACGTAGTCGAGCGCCGGCTCGAAGCAGGCGGAGGTGGCGCCGGTGACCGCGTTGGGCACCTCCGTGAGCGCGCGGCCCAGGGCGAGCTTCGCCGCCACGAACGCAAGCGGGTAGCCGGTGGCCTTGGAGGCGAGCGCGGAGCTGCGCGACAGGCGCGCGTTCACCTCGATCACGCGCACCGCGCCGTTGGCGGGATTGAGCGCGTACTGGATGTTGCACTCGCCCACGACGCCGAGGTGGCGCACGGTGCGGATGGCGATCTCGCGCAGGGCATGGTATTCGGCGTTGGTGAGCGTCTGGCTCGGCGCCACCACGAAGCTCTCGCCCGTGTGGATGCCCATCGGGTCGAGGTTCTCCATGTTGCACACGGTGATGCAGTTGTCGAAGCGGTCGCGCACCACCTCGTACTCGATCTCCTTCCAGCCGGCGAGGTACTCCTCGATGAGCACCTGCGGGCTGTGGGCGAGCGCCTGCGCGGCGCGCCGGCGCAGCTCGGCTTCACTGGCGCAGCAGCCCGAGCCCAGGCCGCCGAGCGCATAGGCCGCGCGCGCCATCACCGGGTAGCCGATGCGCGCCGCGATGGCGAGCGCCTCCGCGACGCTGGCCGCCGCGGCGCTCTTCGGCACCTCGACGCCGATCTCGGCGAGGCGCGCGGCGAACAGCGCCCGATCCTCCGTGTCCTCGATGGTCTTGATCGGCGTGCCCAGCACCCGCACCCCGTAGCTCTCGAGGACGCCCTCGCGCTCGAGCGCGAGTCCGCAATTCAGCGCGGTCTGGCCGCCGAAGGACAGCGCGATGGCGTCGGGCCGCTCGCGCTCGATCACCTGGGCGACGAAGCGCGGCGTCACCGGCAGGAAGTAGACGCGCCCGGCGAGCGTCTCGGAGGTCTGGATGGTGGCGATGTTGGGGTTGACGAGGACCACCTCGTGACCCTCCTCCTTCAACGCCTTGATCGCCTGGCTGCCCGAGTAGTCGAACTCGCCGGCCTCGCCGATCTTCAGCGCGCCGCTGCCCAGCAGCAGGATCTTCACGCGATGAGCTCCGCGAAGCGGTCGAACAGGGCGCGGGTATCCACCGGGCCCGGCGCCGCCTCGGGATGGAACTGCACCCCGAGGAA
>DATLGR010000123.1:0-10147 GCA_035540415.1 Burkholderiales bacterium
GCCTTTGGCGGCCTGGCCGACGCGTTCTCGCGGCGGGGCCGCTCGCCGCTGCCGCTGTTCGCCGGCGGCGTGGCCGCCAGCCTCGTGTTCCTGGGCCTGCTCGCCGTGGGAGTGACGGCCGGCGCAACGCTGCTCTGGGCCGGGTTCGTGTTCTGCGGTACCGCCGCCACCCTGGCGCACTCCATCGCCACCCGGCGCTACCCCGCCGACATGGCCGGCCGGGTGAACACGGCGCTCAACACCTTCACGTTCCTCGGGATCTTCCTGGGCCAGTGGGCGACCGGCGCGATCCTCAACCTGTGGCCGCCGACGGACGCCGGCTACGATCCGCGCGGTTACGGCTGGGCGCTCGCGGCGCTGTGGATGGTGCAGTTCCTCGGCCTGGCCTGGCTATGGCGCGGCCGCCGGCTGCTCGACGAAGACGTCACGGTAGGCGGCATAGATCGAGGCGGCCATGACCGGGCCGAGGACAAGCCAGCCTAGCAGGAGCGGCATCGAGGCGAGGACGGAGAGCAGCAGGAGCACGAGGCCGTAGACCAGGAACGGGCCGAGGTTCTGCAGGCAGGCCCAGAAGCTCGCCTTCATGGCGGCCACCGCGCCGAGCTCGTGGAACATCACGAGGGGCGGCGCGAACCACAGCGCCATGAGCACCGGCACCATCAACGCGGCCATGACCAGCACCGCGAGCGCCACGGTGGCGCCCGCCGCCAGCAGGGCTTGCGGGTCGCCGGCCAGCAGGTTCCAGATCCCGGTGCCGGCGACGAGCCCGACGACCAGCGCAATGAGGACCGAGGCGCCGAGGTAAAGGAGGCCCACCGCGGCGAGGCGCGGGAAGCGCTCCCGGAAGCCGGCGAAAAAGTCGGTGAGCTCCACCGCCCCGCCGCGGTCGAGCTTGCGGCTCGCGCTGACCAGGCCGCCGGCGAGCACCGGCGCGAGCACCATCGTGGCGAGCGAACCCAGGACCGGCACCAGGGCGAGCGCGACCAGGATAAGGAAATAGAGGATGACCGCAGCCATCCACAGGAGCGGCTGGCGGCGGAAGAGCTGCCAGCCCGCGACGATCCAGTCCCAGCCGTGCCCCGCCGGCACGCCCCGCCGCTTCACCGCCAGCGCGCTCATCGTTCTGCCCCCGCCGCCTTTTCCTTGTGCCGCACGCGCACCGTGGCGATGGCCTTTGCCACCAGCGAGCCGTCCGCGTTCCTCGCCTCCGCCTCGACGAAGCTCATGGTGCGCGTGTCCTTGAGCACGCGCGCTTCCGCCAGCAGGCGCTCGCCGCTGCCCCCGCCGATGAACGAGGTGCTCATATCGATCGTCACCACGCCGAGCGAGTCCGGGTGCAGCGTGCGCGCGGCGGTGCACAGCGCGACATCGAGCAGCGACATGATCACGCCGCCGTGCGCCGTGCCCAGGCTATTGGCGAGATGCGGCTCGAGCGGCAGCGCGAGCCGCGCGGTGCCCTCGCCGAGCGCCTCCGTGCTGATCCGCAGATGCGCGACGAAGGGAATCCTCTTCTGGTATTCCCGCGCAAACTCCACCGTCATGCTCATATGACGGTGGCGCCGCCGTCGACCGCGATCGCCTGCCCGGTGATGTGGCGCGAGGCTTCCGACGCCAGCAGCACCACCAGCCCCTTCAGGTCCTCGTCGTTGCCCAGGCGCTTGGTCGGCGTCCAGTCGCGGATCAGCTCGCCCGTGGTGCCGAGGGTGGCGCGGGTCATCCGCGAGGGGAAGAACCCCGGGCAGATGGCGTTCACGGTGATGCCGTGCTGGCCCCACTCGGCGGCGAGCGCGCGCGTGAAGTTCACCAGCCCGCCCTTGGTCGCGTTGTAGGCGATGGTGCGCACGATGCGCGGGTCCTGGCCCATCAGCCCCGCGATCGAGGCGACATTGATGATGCGGCCCCACTTCGCGGGAATCATCGAGCGCTTGCCGATGAGCTGCGTCAGCACGAACGCCCCGGTGAGGTTCACGTTGACGAGCTTGTCCCAGGCCTCCAGGGGATGATCCTCCGCGGGCGCGCCCCAGGTGGCGCCGGCGTTGTTCACCAGGATGTCCACCTTGCCGTACTGCCTCAGGATCTCGTCGGCGACCGGCGCGATGGCGTCTCGCTTGCCGATGTCGCACACATACGCTGCCGCAGAAATGCTCTGCTTTCGGAGATGGGCAACGGCGTCTTCGAGCTCATCCTTCTTGCGCGCGGTAATCGCCACCCGCGCCCCCATCTCGCCGAGCGCCTCGGCCATCTGCAGCCCGAGACCGCGCGAGCCGCCGGTGACGAGCGCGGTGCGCCCCTCAAGGTTGAGCAGCGCCTGGACGTTCATCCCTTGAGCTGCAGCGACTTGTACTCGAGGAACTCCTCGAGGCCGTAGACCCCGGCCTCGCGGCCATGGCCGGACTGCTTGAACCCGCCGAAGGGGGCGTTCATGTTGAAGGCGCCGCCGTTCACGTCGACCTGCCCCGCGCGGATGCGCCGCGCGACGCGCTGCGCGCGCGCGTCGTCCTTCGACCACACGGCACCGGCCAGCCCGTAGACGCTGTCGTTGGCGATGCGCACGGCGTCGGCCTCGTCCTGGTAGGGGATGATCGAGAGCACCGGCCCGAAAATCTCCTCCTGCGCGATGGTCATGTCGTTGCGCACGCGTCCGAACACCGTGGGGCGCACGTAGTAGCCGCCGGGCGGCGCGCCTTCGGGCGGCTCGAGGCCGCCGGCGAGGAGCTCCGCGCCCTCGTCGAGGCCCTTCCTGATGTAGGCGCGCACGCGCTCGAGCTGGGCCTGCGAGGTGAGCGGCCCGAGCTTGGTCGTCTCGGCGAGCGGATCGCCGACGGTGAAGCTCCGGGCGGCATCGGCCGCGAGCGTCGCCGCTTCCTCGTAGCGCGAGGCGGGCACCAGCATGCGCGTGAGGGCCGTGCAGGTCTGGCCGGAGTTGAGATAGCAGCCGTTGACCGTGCTCTTCACCGCGGCGGCGAAGTCGGCGTCGTCGAGGATCACCGAGGCGCTCTTGCCGCCGAGCTCGAGCGCCACGCGCTTCACCGTCTGCGCGGCGAGCTCCGAGATGCGCTTGCCGGCGCGCGTGGACCCGGTGAAGGAGATCATGTCCACCTGCGGGTGTTTCACCAGCGCCTCGCCGGCAGGCTGGCCGTAGCCGGTGACGAGGTTGAAGACGCCGCCCGGCAGCCCCGCCGCTTCGGCGGCCTCGGCCAGGAGGAAGGCGTTGAACGGGGCCACTTCCGAAGGCTTGAGCACCACGGTGCAGCCGGCGGCGAGCGCGGGCGCTACCTTGAGGGCGATCTGGTGCAGCGGATAGTTCCACGGCGTGATGGCGCCGACCACGCCCACGGGCTCGCGCACCACGACCGAGTTGCCCACCCGCTCCTCGAAGGAGAAGTCCCTCACGAGCCTGGCGTAGTTGGCGAAGTTGGCGATGGGCAATCCGGCCTGGATGCGGCTCGCCATCTTGAGCGGCATGCCCACTTCCTGCGCAATGAGGCGTGCGATCTCGTCGGCGCGGGCCTTGAGCGCGGCGGAGATCTTCTCGAGCGCCTGGGCGCGCTCGGCGGGCGGCGTCTGGCTCCAGCCTTCCAGCGCGGCGCGCGCCGCCGCGACGGCGGAATCGACGTCCTGCGCCGTGCCCGCCGGCACGCGGCCCATCACCTCGCCGGTGCCGGCGTTGTGCACGTCGATCGTTTCGCGGCCCGCGGGCGCGACCCATCGGCCGCCGATGAAGAGCTTGTCTCGATTGAGCATGGGGAATCCTGGCGAGGGGCTAAGGGGGAATTCTAGCCCGCGCAAGTTTAGCCCGTTGTCCAGCTATACTGCCCACCCCCAACACGAGCGAGCGAAGGAATTGCATGGCGCGCAAGGCCCGGGCCGCGATCTGCCGGGAGCTCAACCAGCCCGTGGTCGTCGAGGAGATCAGCGTCGAGCCGCCCAAGCGCGGCGAGGTTACGGTGCGCCTGGCAGCCTGCGGCGTGTGCCATTCCGATCTGTCGGCGACCAACGGCACGCTCGCGCTGCCGCTGCCGCTGGTTCTCGGGCACGAGGCGGCGGGCGAAGTGGTCGAGGTCGGCGAGGGGGTGAGCACGCTCAAGGCGGGCGACCCTGTGGTCTCGTCGTTCATCTACATGTGCGGCCAATGCCGCTTTTGCGCCGCCGGCCGCCCGGTGCTGTGCATCGACCAGGGCAAGGCGCTCGCCACGCTGCCCGACGGCACGGTGCGCACCCGCGACGCGCGCGGCCAGCCGCTCAACGTGTTCTCCGGCTGCGGCGTCATGGCCGAGTACGCCACGATGCACGTGGACAACCTCGTCAAGATCGACCCCGACGTGCCGCTCGACCGCGCCGCGCTCGTGGGCTGCGCCGTGACCACCGGGGTGGGCGCCGTGTTCAATACCGCCAAGGTGGCGCCGGGCGCGGCGGTGGCGGTGTTCGGCTGCGGCGGGGTGGGGCTCAACGTCATCCAGGGCGCGCGCATCGCCGGCGCCGCGCGGATCATCGCCATCGACACCCTGGAGGAGAAGCTCGCGCTCGCGCGGGAGTTCGGCGCGACCGATGCGCTGCGCTACCAGGACGACCCGACCAAGGCCCTGAAGAAGATGACCGGCGGAGGCCCCGATTACGCCTTCGAGTGCGTGGGCAGCGGCGAGCTCGCCGCCGCGGCCTACCGGGCGATCCGCCGCGGCGGGCTGGCGGTGGTGGTGGGCGTGGCGAAGCCCGGCGACAGCACCGCGGTGCGCACGATGACGCTTCCGTTCGAGGAGAAGACCCTGACGGGCAGCTACTTCGGCTCGTGCGTTCCGCGCATCGACTTTCCGCGCATGCTCGGCCTGTACCGCGCCGGCAAGCTCAAGCTCGACGAGCTCATCACCCGGCGCTACGGGATCGACGAGGCGCCGCAGGCGTTCGCCGACCTGCAGTCGGGCCGCAATGCGCGCGGCGTGATCGTGTTTCGCTAGGCCGGCGCGTGGCCGGCCGGATCCTGGTCGTCGACGACCAGCGCGCCAACGTCGAGATGATGGCCGGCGTGCTGCGGGCGCGCGGCTACGACGTGGTCACCGCGATGGACGGCGAAGCGGCGCTCGCGCGGGTGCGCGAGGCGCAGCCGGACCTCGTCGTGTCCGACATCCTCATGCCCGGCATGGACGGCTACGCGCTGTGCCGCGCCTTGCGGGGCGACGCCGAGACCACGCTGCTTCCGGTCATCCTCGTCACCTCGCTCGAGGGCGAGCGCGTCAAGGGCATCGATGCCGGCGCGGACGACTTCCTGTCGAAGCCCGTGAACTGGGAGGAGCTGTTCGCGCGAGTGCGGTCGCTGCTGCGCATCAAGCGCCTGCAGGACGAGGTGAAGAGCTGGAACGCCAGGCTCGAGGAGCGCGTGCGGGCGCAGGTCGACGAGCTGCAGCAGCTGGGTCGCCTGAAGCGCTTCTTCTCGCCGCAGGTGGCCGAGGCGATCGTGGCGGGAGGCGAGGAGATCCTCGCGCCGCACCGTCGCGAGATCACGGCGGTGTTCCTGGACCTGCGCGGCTTCACCGCCTTCACCGACCGCGCCGACCCCGAGGAGGTGCTGGAGCTGCTGCGCGCCTACCACGGCACGCTCGGGCGCACGGTCGAGGAATACGGCGGCACGCTCGAGCATTTCGCCGGCGACGGCGTGATGATCTTCTTCAACGATCCCTTCCCGGTGGAACGGCCGGCCGAGCGCGCCGTGCGCATGTCCATCGCGCTGCAGGCGGCGTTCGCCCCCATCGCGCGCGCCTGGGCGCAGCTCGGCCACCGCGTGGGCCTGGGCGTGGGCATTGCGCAGGGCGAGGCCACGCTGGGCGTGATCGGCTTCGAGAGCCGCTGGGAGTACGCCGCGATCGGCAACGTGCCGAACCTGGCGGCGCGCCTGTGCGGCGAGGCGCGCGCCGGCGAGATCCTGCTCGATGCCCAGACCGAGCGCAGCGTCGCCGACATCGCGCGCACCGAGCCGGTCGGCGCGCTGTCGTTACGCGGCTTCGCGCAGCCGCTCGCGGCCTTCCGCCTGACCGGGATGTCAGCGCCCTAGGGGCACGCCCAGCTCGCGCGCCACCGAGAGCGCATCGGTCTCGTCCAGGTCGAGTCCCAGGCTCTCCTCGTCCCAGTCCTCACCCCAGCCTTCGTCGAGGTCCAGGTCCTGATCGAACTCTTCGGGTTCCATGGCGCCATTCTTGAGGCCGCCGCGTTACGCAGCGTCACGCGCGCGCCCACCCGAAAGGACCACGGCGTGATCAATGGGTCCGCGCAGAGGCGCACGCTCAGCGGCAGCCGAGCTTGCGTTCCTTGCCCAGCACCAGCGCGGTGACCGCGGCGTTCACCGGGGCTGCGACGCCGAGCTCCGCGCCCACGCGCGGGATCGACCCGTTGATCACCTCGATCTCGGATTTGCGCCCGGCCATCAGGTCGAGCAGCACCGAGGGGCGCGCATTCGGGATCTTCGAGCCGAAGTCGCGCACGTAGGCCACCGGGTCGTCGAAGCCGAGCTTGACGCCCTTTTTCCTCGCCACGGCGAATCCCTCCGCGGCGCAGGCGGCCGAGACGCGCGAAAGCTCCGGGTCGTTCATCACCTCGCCGATGGTGCACTCGATGATCCCGCACGGTCCGGAGTAGGCGCAGTTGCACAGCAGCTTCTCCCACACCAGCTGGTCGATGTCGTCGAACAGCTTGACGCGGAACCCGGCGCTGCGCCACGCCTCCTCGACCTTGCGCAGGCGCGGCGTGATCGGACCGCCGAACTCGCCCAGGCGCACGAGCTCCATGCCGTTGTGGTGGGCATGACCGGGCCCGCGCATCGACGCGCCGAAGCCGCCCACCACGCCCACCATCACGCGCTCGCGGCCGAGGATCGACGCCGCCGTGTCCGGGCCCCCCAGGCCGTTCTGGATCGACAGCACGGGCGTGTCGGCTTTCAGGAGGGGGGCAATGGAGGCGGCGGCCGGCGCCACCTGCATCGCCTTGGTCGCGAGCACCACCAGGTCGCAGGGGCCCGCTTCGCGCGGGTCGGTCGTGGCGTGCACCCGCACCGTGCGATCGCCCGAGATGCCTTCCAGGCGCAGGCCCTTCTCGCGCATGGCCTCGACGTGAGCTTTCCACGGGTCGATCGCCCACACGTCGTGGCCCGCGGAGGCGAACAGCCCCGCGTACACCGAGCCCATCGCCCCCGTGCCGACGATGGCGATCTTCATGCCACCTCGAACAGGCCGGCGGCGCCCATGCCGCCGCCAATGCACATCGTGACGACCGCGAGCTTTGCGCCGCGGCGCTTGCCCTCGAGCAGGACGTGGCCGGCGAGGCGCGTGCCGCTCATGCCGTAAGGATGGCCGAGCGCGATGGCGCCGCCGTCGACGTTGAGCCGCTCGTTCGGGATCCCGAGCCGGTCCCGGCAGTAGAGCACCTGCACGGCGAACGCCTCGTTCAGCTCCCACAGGTCGATGTCCTGCACCTTGCGGCCCGCCTGCTCGAGGAGCTTCGGCACGGCGAAGACCGGGCCGATACCCATCTCGCGCGCGTCGCAGCCGGCGACCGCGAAGCCGCGGAAAATTCCCAGCGGCTCGAGGTTGCGCCGCGCCGCTTCGCGCGCCGACATGACCACGCAGGCCGCGGCGCCGTCGGAGAACTGGCTGGCATTGCCCGCGGCGATGCATCCGCCCTCGATCGCCGGCTTGATCTGCGAGACCCCTTCGTAGGTGGTGTCGGGCCGGATGCCTTCGTCCTCGGCGACGGTGACCTCGCGCAGCGACTCGCGGCCGGTCTGCTTGTCGATCACCTTCATCTTGGTGGTGATGGGCACGATCTCCGCCTTGAAGCGCCCCTCGGCGCGGGCCTTCGCCGCGCGGTTCTGGCTCTGCACGCCGAACTCGTCCTGGCGCTCGCGCCCGATCTCGTAGCGGCGCGCCACGTACTCGGCGGTCTGCAGCATCGGCCAGTAGGTCTCGGGCTTGTGCCGGTGCAGCCATTCATCCTGGAAGTGGTGCTTGTTCATCTCGTTCTGCACCAGCGAGATGGACTCCACGCCGCCGGCGACGTAGACCCCGTCGTCCCCCGCCAGGATGCGCTGCGCCGCGAGCGCGATAGTCTGCAGGCCCGAGGAGCAGAAGCGGTTCACGGTCATCGCGGGCACGCTCGGCGGGCAACCCGCACGGATGGCGATCTGGCGCGCGATGTTCCAGCCGGTGGCGCCCTCGGGGTTGGCGCATCCCATGATCACATCGTCGACCTCGGCCGGGTCGACCTTCGCGCGCTCGAGCGCCGCGTGCACCGCGTGGGCGCCCATCTTCGCGCCGTGGGTGTTGTTGAGCGCGCCGCGCCAGCTCTTGCAGAGCGGCGTGCGCGCCACCGAGACGATGACCGCATCAGCCATTGAACCTCCTCGATTCCTTCGCCAATCGCACAAGTAGGGGCGCCGGCTTCCACTGGTCGCCCCGGTAGCCCTTCCGGAACCGCTCGATCGCCGCGAGCACCGCGGGCAGCCCGACGGTGTCGGCGTAGAACATGGGGCCTCCCCGGTAGGGCGGGAAGCCGTAGCCGGTGAGATACACCATGTCGATGTCCGAGGCGCGCAGCGCAATGCCTTCCTCGAGGAGCTGTGCGCCTTCGTTGACCAGCGCGTAGATGCAGCGCTCGACGATCTCCTCGTCGGAGATGGCCCGCGGCGTCACCCCGATCTCGCGCCGGTGGTCCTGGATCAAGGCCTCGACTTCGGGATCCGGGATCGGCGTCCGGTTGCCCGCGTCGTAGCGGTAGAAGCCTTTGCCGGCCTTCTGGCCCAGGCGGCCGAGCTCGCAGACGCGGTCGGCGATCCTGGAATAGACCATGTCGGGCCGCTCGCGGTAGCGGCGCTTGCGGATCTCCCAGCCGATGTCATTGCCGGCCATGTCGTACATGGCGAACGGCCCCATCGCCATCCCCCAGTTCTGCAGCGCCCGGTCGACCTGCTGCGGCGTGGCGCCCTCGTCGAGCAGGAACAGGCTCTGCTGCCCGTACTTTTCCAGCATGCGGTTGCCGATGAAGCCGTCGCAGACGCCCGAGACCACCGGCACCTTCTTCAGGCGCTTGCCCAGCTTCAGGGTGGTGGCGAGCACGTCCTTGGCGGTCTCGCGTCCGCGCACCACCTCCAGCAGCCGCATGACGTTGGCCGGGGAAAAGAAGTGCGTGCCGACGACGTCCGGCGCCCGCGTGGTGGCCGCGGCGATGGCGTCGACATCCAGCGTGGAGGTGTTGGTGGCGAGGATCGCGCCCTGCTTCATGATGCCGTCGAGCTTGCGGAACAGCTCCTGCTTCACGTCCATGCGCTCGAACACCGCCTCGATCACGATGTCGGCGTCGGCGATCTGCCCGAGGTTCAACGTGCCGCGGATGAGCGCGAGGCGCTTGTCGACGTCGCTGGGCGCGAGGCGTCCCTTGGCCGCGGAGGCGGCGTACTGGCCGCGAATCGCCGCCAGGCCCCGCTCGAGCGCGGCCTGCGAGGTGTCGAGCAGCATCACCGGGATGCCCGCATTGGCGAACGCCATGGCGATGCCGCTGCCCATCGTGCCCGCCCCCACGATCGCCGCCTTGTCGATCTCGCGCGTGGGCGTGCTCTCGGGCACGTCGGGGATCTTGCTGGTCTGGCGCTCGGCGAAGAAGGCATGGCGCAGCGCCTTCGATTCGGCGCCTTCCACCAGCCGCGCGAAGCGCGTGCGCTCCTCGCGCCGGCCCTGGTCGAACGGCAGGGTGGCGGCGGCCTGCGCGCAGGCGACGATCTCGAGCGGCGCCGGGTAGCCCCGGGATTTCCTCGCCACGTCCTCGCGCACCCCGGCGAAGAACGCCGCGGGATCGCCCTCGAGCTTCGCCGGCAGGTCGCGCAGGCGCCGCGGGCCCTTGCCCGCCGCGGCCAGGGCCCGCGCGTAGCGCACCGCCCCCTCGAGCAAATCGCCCTCGACGAGCTCGTCGACCAGGCCGAGCTCCTTCGCGCGCGCGGCGCTGATGGAGTTGCCGGTGGTCATCATCTCGACCGCCTGGGCCATCGGGATGGCGCGCGGCAGCCGCTGCGTGCCGCCCGAGCCCGGCAGGATGCCGAGCTTGACCTCCGGAAGGCCGAGCTGCGCCGTCGCCGTCGCGATCCGGTAGTGGCAGGCGAGCGCGAGCTCGAGGC
>DATLGR010000124.1:0-3107 GCA_035540415.1 Burkholderiales bacterium
CGGCCAGTCGATGGCGCGCACGTGCGCCGGGGTGAGCGGCGTGCCGAGCGGAATCTCGCCGGCCGCCACGACCACCTTCTTCGTGGCGAGCGCCGCCTTGGTGCCCAGCCACTGCGCCGCCACCACCACCGCGGCGAGCCCCATGAAGGCAGACACGACGATCATCAGGATGGCTTTCTTGTTTCTCATGGCAGGCTCCGATCAGGAGGATGCGGCGCCGTGCGCCGCGAAGTAGTTGGCCCAGGCCCAGTCGAAGAGCTCCTCGCTGAGCTCCGGTGGGCGGCCGCAGTAGCGCGCGCGGTCGCGCGCCTGGGACAGAAGATCGTGCGGCGTGCACGCGAGCAGCGGCCGCGCCTCGGCGCGCTGCCGCGCGAGCAGCGCATCCACCGCACGCTCGCTGTGGCGCAGGCCGAGCCGCTCGCAGACCTCCGCGCACAGGCGCCGGTACTGCGGCTCCTCGAGCGGTCCGACGTAGATCTTGTAGCCCAGGCGGCGCAGGAAGCTTTCGTCGGCCAGCTCGGCGGGCGCGAGGTTGGTGGAGAACACGACCGTGACGTCGAACGGCACGGCGAACTTCTCGCCGGTGTGCAGCCCCAGGTAGTCGATTTTGCGGTCGAGCGGCACGATCCAGCGGTTCATGAGGTCCTTGGGACGCACCAGCTGCCGGCCGAGGTCATCGACGATGAAAAGCCCGTTGTTCGCCTTGAGCTGCGCGGGCGCGGCGTAGAACCGGGTGCGCGCGTCGAACTGCAGCTCGAGCATCGCCAGCGTCAGCTCGCCGCCCGCCGTCACCACCGGGCGGCGGCAGCGCACCCAGCGCGGATCGGGCGCCTCCTCGAGGAAGGGGTCGGGCGCCCGCACGCCGTCGTCGACCGTGCGGTGCGAGTGCGAGTCGAACACCTGCACGATCTGGCTGCCGAGCCGCACCGCGTACGGAATCGCCGCCTCGCCGGGCAGAAGCCGCGCCAGGCGCTCGGCGATGAAGGTCTTGCCGCTCCCCGGGGGGCCGTACAGGAAGAGCGCGCGCCCCGAGTTCATGGCGGCGCCGAGCTGGTCCAGAAGCTTCTCGCGCAGCACGACGCCGGCAAAGGCGCGGGCCATGTCCTCGCGGCGCACGACGATCTCGCTCATGGACTGGCGCCGCACCTGTGCGGCGTAGTCTTCCAGGCAGACCGGCGCGGGGCCGGCGTAAGCGCAGGCGCGCAGGAAGTCCTCGGCGCGGACGTGGCCCAGATCGGTGAGGCCATAGACCAGCGTCGTGCCCGCGCTCGGCGCGACTTCGCACAGGCGCTCGCGTCGCAGCTGCTCGACCAGCTCTTCGGCGATCCGCGCCGGCAGCCGCAGGCGCGTTGCCAGCTCCGGCAGGCGCTGCGGTCCGGAAAGGAACAGCGCCTTCGCGGCGAGCTCGGCGAGGAGGCTGCGCGGCACGCCGGTCTCCTCGAGCGTGCGGGGCGCACGTGGCAGGTTCATGCCAGCCACCACCGGAAGGCCAGCCAGGCGCCCGTGCCGATGGCGATGGCCACCGCATACGGGACGCGCGCCGCCGTGTCCCGCGGATCGAAACTCGGTCCCGCGCCCCCGCCCAGCTTCGCCATCGCGCCGTAGCCGATCAGCTGGAGATTCTGGCCCAGGCGGCGCAGGCTGCGGCGTTGCGCCGCCACGACGATGGCGGCGAGGCCGCCGGCGATCCAGGTGAAGCACAGCGCGCCGATGGTGTCGATCGGCCCGAGGAAGGCGCCGACCATCGCCATCAGCTTGACGTCGCCCGCGCCCGCGCTGCGCAGAAGGTGGAAGGGCAGCATGGCGCCAAAGCCGATCGCCAGCCCGAGCAGGCAATCGCGCAGTGGCATGCTGCCGAGAAGCGCCACGCCCACCGCGGCCGCGAGCCCGCACCCGACAACCGCATTCGGGATGCGATAGCTCGCGAGATCGCGCCACACGGCGACGCCGAGGGCGAGCGCGAGCAGGCCGGCGGCCGCGGGTTCTGGCATCACGGCGTCGGGGTCGGGTTGCCGCCGCCGAACGGATTGCAGCCGGTGCCGGGGTTGGCGACGCAGGTGGCGAGGCTATTGAAGAACGTATTGAGGTTGGTGCCGAGCGCGGTGGCGCCGACGATGAACGCCACCGCGATCAGGCCGGCGAGCAGCGCGTACTCCACGCCGTTCGCACCGTCCTCGTCGCGCAGGAACTTCCGTGTCCAAGCTGCCAGTGCTTTCATGAGCTACTCTCCTTTCACGTTGTTGCCCGCCGGAGGGCGGACGCCTTGCTGCCGTTGCCGGCAGAAACACTGCGCGCGCGGTGCGCGCGCTCGATCTCGATGAGAAGCAGCGCCGCGGGGTCGTCCTTGAAGACCACCGCCCGGGCGCCCGCGGCGAACGCGCGCTCGAGGAGCGATGCGTCGCGCACGCCGGTCAGCACCAGGACCGCGGCGCCAAAGGCCTGGAGCCCGGCCAGGTGGGGCAGGCTCGTCTCTTCGCCGAGCCAGAGGTCGAGCACCACCACGTCGGTGCGCCGCTCGGCGACCAGGGCGAGGGCCTGGGCGGCGGTGCGGGCGCTGCCCGAGACGGTCATGCGCGGCCACTCGCCTTCGATGAGCTTTCCGAGGCCCCAGAGTACGTGCTCGTGGTCGTCGACGAGCAGGACGCGGATCGACTCCTTGTCTTCGCGGTGCATGGCCTCGGCAATGGTCATTGCGATGAAGGCTTACGTTACGCAGCGCCGAGGGCCGGCGCATGAGCGGAGCGAGGCATTTTTCGGAGCCGGTGCAACTACCGGCTCTAGTACCGGCGTACCAGCCGGCTCAGTCGGGATCGCGGTCGAGCCGGTGCTCGAGGGCGTACAGGACGAGGTCGAGCCGGCGCGGCACGCCGAGCTTGTCGTAAATGGACGCGAGGTGGTTACGCAGCGTATGGGCGCTGATGCAAAGCGCATCGGCGATCGCCTTGCTCGGCGCGCTGCGATGGCGCACTACCGCGGCGACGACGCGGCGCTCGGCGCGCGTCAGGCTCGCCGCGGGCGTGGCGCGCGGCTCGGGCCGGCCGACGAGGCGCCCGAGCGTGCTGCGGTCCACCCACAGCGCGCCCTCGTGCACGCGCGCGATGGCGTTC
>DATLGR010000125.1:0-2351 GCA_035540415.1 Burkholderiales bacterium
GACCTTCTCCTCGTTGGCGATGGCAGCCACCAGCAGCGCGTTGCGCGCGCGCGTGCGCAGCTCGTTGACCGTGTCCTCGTCGAAGGCCTCGATCTCGAGCAGCTCGTTGATCGGCACGTAGGCGACCTCCTCGAGGGTCGAGAAGCCCTCGCGCGCCAGAATGTCGGCGACCTCCTCGTCCACGTCGAGCTTCTCCATGAAGTCGCGCTTGATGCGGCCGCTCTCCTCCTGCTGCTTGCGCGTGGATTCCTCCTCGGTCATGAGGTTGATCTGCCAGCCGGTGAGCTCGGAGGCGAGGCGCACGTTCTGGCCGCTGCGGCCGATGGCGACGGCGAGGTTCTCCTCGTCCACCACCACGTCCATGGCGTGCTTTTCCTCGTCGACCACGATCGAGGACACCTCGGCCGGCGCGAGCGCGCCGATCACGAACTGCGCCGGATCGGCCGACCACAGCACGATGTCCACGCGCTCGCCGGCGAGCTCCTGCGTCACCGCCTGCACGCGCGAGCCGCGCATGCCCACGCAGGTGCCGATGGGATCGATGCGCTTGTCATTGGTGTGGACGGCGATCTTGGCGCGGATGCCGGGGTCTCGCGCGGCCGACTTGATCTCGAGCAGACCTTCCTCGATCTCGGGCACCTCGAGCTCGAACAGCTTCATGATGAACTGCGGCGCGGTGCGCGACAGGATGAGCTGCGGTCCGCGCGCCTGGCGGTCGATCTTCATCACCCAGGCGCGCACGCGGTCGCCGATGCGCAGGTTCTCCTTCGGAATCATGTGCTCGCGAGGCAGCATCGCCTCCAGCCTGCCCGACTCGATGATGGCGGCTCCGCGCTCCATGCGCTTCACCGTGCCGGTGACGAGCTCGTCGCCCCGCGACAGGAAGTCGTTCAGGATCTGCTCGCGCTCCGCGTCCCGGATGCGCTGCAGGATCACCTGCTTGGCGGTCTGCGCGCCGATGCGGCCGAACTCCACGTTCTCCAGCCGCTCCTCGATGACCTCGTCGAGCTTGGCGTCGGGCTTGCGATCCTGCGCCTCCTCGAGAGAGAGCATCTGCGCCTGGTTCCACTCGGGCGTTTCATCGGGCAGCACTTTCCAGCGACGGAAGGTCTCGTAGGCGCCGGTGTTGCGATCGACGTGCACCCGCACGTCGATGTCCTCGGAGTACTTCTTCTTCGTCGCGGAGGCGAGCGCCATCTCCAGCGCGCCGAACACGATGTCCCGCGGGACGTTCTTTTCGCGCGCGAGCACGTCCACCAGCATCACCAGCTCGCGGTTTCCAGCCACCAGGTTCCCAGCCACGCAATCCTCACAATTCCGGTATCAGGCGGGCGCGCTCGATGCCCTCGAGCGCCAGCGCCACCTCGGTTCCATCCACGTCCAGGCTGACGCGGTCGGCCTGCACGCCGCGCAGCACCCCCACGAAGCGCCGCCGCCCGCCGCCGTCGGCGAAACGCATGCGCACCTCGGCCTTGCGGCCGGCGAAGCGGGCGAAATCACGTGCCTTGCGCAGCGGCCGGTCGAGCCCCGGCGAGGACACTTCCAGCCGCTCGTACGCGACCCCCTCCACTTCCAGCACGCGGCTGAGCTGGCGGCTGACCGCCTCGCAATCGCCGAGCGACACCCCGCCCGGCTTGTCGATGAATAGCCGCAACAGGCCCCCTTTCGACGCGTGCAGGTCGACCAGCTCGTACCCCATGCCGGCCACCACCGGCTCCACTACGTTCTCGACGTCCAAATCCGATCCGCGCAAACACAAAGGCCGCATCCAGCTACCACCTGGTGCGGCCTTCTGACCAAGCAACGAAACCCGTGCAGCCGAATCCGCGGGAGTGTAGCGCATCCACACGGATTTTTCAAAGATTTCCAAGCACATACCCGCGAAGCTCCCGCCAGCGGCCGGGCGGCAGGTCGGCCGGCAGGCGCACCGGCCCATAGCGCAGCCGCACGAGACGGCTCACCGGGTGGCCGAGCGCCTCGAACAGGCGCCGCACCTCGCGATTGCGCCCTTCGCGCAGGACCACACGGTACCAGCGGTTGGTGCCCTGCCCGGGCCGGTCGGGCTCGACCCGCTCGAAGCGCGCGGGCACGCCGTCGAGCGCGATGCCGCCGAGCAGGCGCCGCGTTTCCTCCGGGCGAAGCTCGCCGCGGATGCGCGCGGCGTATTCGCGCTCGAGGCCATAGCGCGGATGCATGAGGCGGTTGGCGAGCTCGCCCGAGTCGGTGAGCAGCAGCACGCCCGAGCTGTTGAGATCGAGCCGCCCCACGGCGACCCAGCGCCCCGGCGGCAGGGCGTCGAACACGGTTCGCCGGCCGGCGGGGTCGCGCCGCGTGACGAGCTCGCCGACGGG
>DATLGR010000126.1:0-1877 GCA_035540415.1 Burkholderiales bacterium
TAGGAGATGCCGAGAGGCCCGGAGACCTTGACGCGATCGCCGACCTTGAGCTGCGTCGCCACGTAGCCGCTCGTGCGCCCGCCGGGCAGGTGGCGCACATGGAACACCAGCTCCGGCTCCTCCGGCGTGCTCGCCATGGAGTAATGGCGCGAAAGGCCCGGCGCGAACTCCACCTCGGCGTACTGGCCCGCGGAGAAGCGCATCGGGCCGCCCGCCTCGACCGCAAGGCGTACCCCCTTGATGTCGTGCGTCAGCTCGTCGAGCTCCAGCACGCGGCAGCGCATCACTCGCGACGGATGCACCACCAGCTCCTCGGCGTCGATGCGCCGCACGACGGTGTCGTCCCACACCTGCGTGCGGCAGGCGAGGATTACCCCGCGGGCGCGCTCTTCGGGCGCCAGCGCGTGCTCCGAGTATTCAAGGTCCAGCACGTCGCCCGACACGAGCTCGCACTTGCACGTGCCGCAGTTCCCCGACTGGCAGGAAAATGGAAACGCGACGCCGGCGCGCAGCAGGGAGGCGAGGATGGTGTCGCCCGCCTCGACCGGGATCGGCTCGTCGTGGCCCTCGAGGACGATCTTCATCTCACAACGCCGCCACGTGCGCATGCAGGACGGCGCTGCGGCCGGCACGCACTTCGGCGATGCAGCGGCGCACGGCCGCGGGCACCTCGGCCGGGTCGGTCACGGTCTCGCCGCAAGCGCCCGCGCCCCGGGCGACCTGGACGAAGTCCACCTCCGGCGCGAGCGCGGCCTGATAGCTCCCGCGCGCCCTGGCCTCGCCCTCGGGGTAGACCTGCAGCGTGGCCTGCTTGACCGCCGACCACCCGCCGTTGTCGATCACCACGGTGAGGATCGGCAGGCGGTACTGTCGCGAGACGGCGTAGAGCGCCGCCGGATTGTTGAAGTAGAAGCCGCCGTCGCCGATGATCTGCACGACGAGCGCCTCGGGACGCGCGAGCTTCGCGCCCAGCGCCACGCCGCCGGAGCAGCCGAGCCCGCCGCCGGCCACGCGGAAGTAGGTCCCCGGCTGCGTGCGCGGAATCTGGGCAAGCGCGATCGGCGAGCTCTGCACGCTTTCGTTCACCACCACGGCATCCTCGCCGATGGCCGCGCCGACGGCGGCGCACAGGTGATGCGCATTGATGGCGCCCGCCCCGCCGGGGGCGGCGGCGGCTTGCGCGGCTTGCGCGTGGCGCTGCTCGCGTTCCCGCGCCAGCGCGGCGACGCGCGCTGCCGCGGCTTCGCGGAACCGCGGCGTCGCGCGCTCGCGCAGCGTGCCGAGAAGCTGCCCGAGAATGAGGCGGCTGTCGCCCTGCAGGCGCAGGTCGCTCGGGAAGCCCCAGAGCGGCATGTCCTTCTTCACCGCGTCGATGTCGATCTGCGCCCAGAAGCTGCGCGGATTCTCGGCCGTGTCCTTCGGGATCCACGGCACGTCGACATCGACCATGAGCCCGACGTCGGCTTCGCTCACGTGCGTGCCGGCGGCGAAGCCGCCGTGGCAGGGCGAGGCGCGCGACAGGTTGAGGTTCATCGGGCTCGCCTCGATCACGCGGATGCCCGCGAAGCGCGCCAGCTCGTCGATGAGCGCCGGCACGGCCGGGTTGCGGCCGGCGTAGGAGGTGATGAGCACCGGCCGCTGCGCGGCGACCAGCCGCTCGGCAAGCTGCGTCACCGCCTGCGGGTCGGCGGCCCCGGCGGGCACCGCGCCGTAGCGCTCGCCCGGGAACGAGCGCACCTGCGCCTCGTCCACGGCCGCGGCGATCGTCTCGCGCGGCAGCATGAGGTACACCGGGCCCTTGGGATCGCTGTGTGCCACGGTATGCGCGCGGCGCAGGACCTCCTTGGCGATGACGCCCGAGGGCAGCGTGTATTCCC
>DATLGR010000127.1:0-2016 GCA_035540415.1 Burkholderiales bacterium
CGGCCAGTCGATGGCGCGCACGTGCGCCGGGGTGAGCGGCGTGCCGAGCGGAATCTCGCCGGCCGCCACGACCACCTTCTTCGTGGCGAGCGCCGCCTTGGTGCCCAGCCACTGCGCCGCCACCACCACCGCGGCGAGCCCATCCTGGAGTCGAAGCTCGCGCCCGCCGGCACGCGCGGCGGCCTCGCTTCGGTGATCAGCGCCGGCAAACGCGCGGTGACGGTGCGCGTCAACGAGGTGATCGGCGTCGCCGGATTCGCGCTGCCCGGCACGCTGGTCGATGTGATGGTGAACACCCGCGACGAGCGCGACCGCCCGGTGTCCAAGATCGTCCTCGAGCAGATCCTGGTGCTCGCCGTGGCGCAGGAGGCGAGCCGCGACGAGACCAGGCCCAAGGTGGTGAGCGCCGTGACGCTCGAGCTCGCGCCGGCGCAGGCCGAGCAGCTCGACCTCGCGCGCTCGGTCGGTAACCTGTCGCTCGTCCTGCGCAACCAGCTCGACCGCAACGTCGCCGCCACCGGCGGCGCACGCAAGGCCGATCTCCTGGCGAAGGAGGCCGCGCCCACGCCCCGGCTGCGCCCGCGCCCGGTGGCCGCGCGGCGCGCGCCGGACCCGGCGCCGCGGGTTGCCGCCGCCCCCGCGCCGAAACCCGAGCGCGTGCGGCTCGAGCTCATCAAGGGCGTGCACAAGTCTTCGGTGGAGTTCTGACATGCGCTTCGCGCTCGCCCTGCTGATGGCGCTCGTCTGCCCGCCGCTTGCGGCGCAGACGCCGCCGGAGCAGCCGGCCCAGAAGGGACCGGACCTCAACCTCACCGTCGGCAAGTCGACGCTGCTGCGGCTGCCCGACGCGGTCGACCGCGTCTCGGTGGGCAATCCCGCCATCATGGATGTGACGGCCATCAGTGCCCGAGAGCTCTACCTGCTCGGCAAGGATCTGGGCGCCACCAACGTGATCGTGTGGGCCAAAGGCGGCCCCGCCACCGTCATGGACGTCAGCGTTACCGCGGACACGAGCCAGCTGGAAGCGGAGTTCCCGCGCCTGCTCCCCGGCGAGAAGGACATCCGCGTGCACTCCACCGCCGACTCGATCGTGCTCGCCGGCACGGTGGCCGACGCGCAAAAGGCGGCGCAGGCCGTGGAGATCGCGCAGGCCTGGGTGCGACGCCTCACGCGCGGCCTGGTCATGCCGGTGCACAGCGGCACCGGCACCACCATCCAGGTGGGAACCGCCGCCTCGCCCACGCAGGTGGCGCGCGTCGCCGGGCCCGCGGTAATCAACATGCTGCAGGTGCGCGCGCCCATGCAGGTGATGCTCGAGGTGAAGGTGGCGGAAGTCTCGAAGTCGCTGCTGAGCCGCCTGGGGGTCACGGCGCGCGGACGCGGCACGTCCGGCAGCACCACCTTCGACTTCCTGTCGCAGTCGAATTACTTCAACCAGCTGCTGGGCGCCGCCGCCGCGGTGCGCGGCCCGGCCGACTTTTTGCAGCTCGACGCGCAGCGCGACGACGCGCTCATCCGCCTCCTCGCCGAGCCCAATATCATGGCGATCAGCGGGCAGGAGGCGAGCTTTCGCGCCGGCGGCAAGATCTTCATCCCCGTGGGCCGGCGCAGCGACCTGCACGGCGGCACCACGATCACCCTGGAGGAGCGCGAGTTCGGCGTCGGCGTGAAGTTCAAGCCGACGGTGCTCGAGGGCGGCCGCATCCATTTGCAGGTCGCGCCCGAGGTCTCGGAGCTGCAGCAGACCGGCACCGCGTTCACGACCGTCGAGGGCGCCACCTCGGTCCTGCCCTCGTTCACGGTGCGCCGTGCCGAGACCACGGTGCAGCTGAATGACGGGCAAAGCTTCATGATCGCGGGCCTCATCCAGAACAACGCCGCGGCGGCGATCAACCGCTTTCCGGGCCTGGGCGACCTGCCGATCCTCGGCGCGCTTTTCCGCAGCAGCCAGTTCCAGTCCGACCAGACCGAGCTCATGTTCGTGGTCACGCCGCGGCTGGTGAAGCCGCTGCCCCC
>DATLGR010000128.1:0-11593 GCA_035540415.1 Burkholderiales bacterium
AAGTAATGCTCTTCCAGCGCGACGACCTTGGCGCTCACGGGCTCAGCGCCGCCAGCCGCGCCGGTGGCGGATCATGAGCCAGCCGCCGAGCATGCCGCCCAGGTGCGCGAAGTGCGCGACCCCGGCGGCGGTGCCGGTCACGCCGAGCACCAGCGCGAGCAGCCCGAACAGGATGACGAACGTGCGCGCGCGCATCGGGATCGGCGGAATGAGCAGCATCAGCTGGCGGTTGGGGAAATACAGGCCGTAGGCGAGCAGCACGCCGTACACGCCGCCGGAGGCGCCGACGGTCGGGTAGGGCGGCGCCCCCATCCAGGCGGTGACCACGAGGTGCGTGATGGCGGCGCTCAGCACCGACACGAAGTAGAACGCGAGGAAGAAGCGCGAGCCGAACAGCCGCTCCACGTCCGAGCCGAAGAGGTACAGCGCGAACATGTTGAAGAAGATGTGCGCGACGTTGGCGTGCAGGAAGCTGTAGGTGAGGAGCTGCCAGATCTGGAAGTCGGGCCCGAACGCCGGACCGGTGCGGGGCGGCCACAGCGCGAACCACTCGAAGAACGCCATGCCGCCGGCGGCCTCCAGCAGGAAGACGATGACGTTGACGGTGATCAGGGCTTGGGTGACGGGCGGCATGCGGGCACGCGGTCGGGGTAGTCGGAGATGATGCCGTCGACCCCGAGCGCCAGCAGGCGCTCGAGGTCGTCGGGCTCGTTCACGGTCCAGGGGATGACGCGCAGGCCAAGCGCGCGCGCCTCGCGCAGGCGCTCGGGCGTGACGGTGCGAAAGTCCGGCGACCAGATCCGGCCGCCGCCGGCGGCGTGCACGGCGCGCGGATCGGCATTGCGCTCGTCGGTGAGGTACGCGGTCGCGATCTCCGGCGCCTCGCGCTCGACCAGCGCCAGCGTGCGCCAGTCGAAGGACTGGATGGTGGTGCGCGCCGCCACCCCGGCCTTGCGCACTTCCGCGATCAGCGCGCGGGCGAAGGCGTGGGGCCCCACCGTCTCGTGCGGCGCGGCGGCGCTGATCTTGGTCTCGATATTGAAGCGCACGGTGTCGCCGCTCACTGCGAAGAGCTCGGCGAGCCGCGGCACGCGCGCGCCGTCCGCGGGCCGCTGGTGCGGAAAGCGGCGCGCGTAGTCCGAATCGGGATTGATGCGGCCGACGTCGTAGCGGGCGAGCTCGGCATAGCTCAGCTCGCGGATCAGCGGACCGGGGCCGCGGAGCCAGGCGCCCCCGGGCTCGCGCGTGATGTCCGGATTGAGGCGCCGGTCGTGGTGGATCACCACGACGCCGTCGCGCGTGATCCCGACGTCGAGCTCGAGCGTGGTGACGCCGAGCGCCAGCGCGCGCTCGAAGCCGGGCAGCGTATTCTCGGGCGCATGGCCGCGCGCGCCGCGGTGGCCCTGCAGGTCGAAGGGCGCCGCCGCGCTCATCGCCGCACCCAGAACTGGTACATCGAGGCGAATGTATCAGGATGTTCCCGCTCGAACTCGCCCCAGCGGTCGAACGACAACCCCTTCGGGTCCTCCGGGAAGCGGCGCCGGTAGGCCTGCAAGGTGTTGTCGGTAAACTCGAAACCGAGAAACTCGAGGCCGAGCGCGTCGAGCATCCGCGCGAGCTCTTCGGGAGTGAAACGGTGCTCCTGCACGTGCAGCACCAGGTCGCGCGCGCCCGAGGCGGAGTAGAAATCGCGCAGCCGAGTCACCTCGCGGGCCGGATCGGCCGCCGGCAGCTCGAAGAGCCGCCGGCGCGCCGCGCGCACCTCCAGCCCGGCGACCAGACGGCGCGCCTGCGTGATGCGGCGCCGGCCGAGCTCCGAATAGAGCGCGACCTTCATGAGGCCGCCGGGCCGCAGCAGGCCAACCAGCACGCGCCAGCCCGCCAGGGGGTCTGCGAGGTGGTGCAGCACTCCCGCGCACTCGACGAGATCGAATCGCTCGGCGAGCGCGCCGAGCTCGAGCAGGTCGGCTTGCGCAAAGCGCACGTTGGCGAGGCCGAGCTCGTGGGCCCGGCGCTGCGCGTAGGCGAGGCTCGCGCGACTGATGTCCACCGCGAGGATGCGCGCGCGCGGATGAAGCTGCGCGCTGATGGCGGCGTGCCGGCCGGTGCCGCAGCCGGCGATGAGGATCTCCGGCGCCTCGGGCAGCGTGCGCACGTCCAGATGCGGGAAGAGCTGGCGCAGCATCCGGCGCAGGGGAAAGGCGCCGGGCGCCGGCGCGCGGTGCCAGCGGGGATAAGGATTCTCTTCGTACTGTGCCCGCACCGCGCGCGAGACGGCGTCGCGCACTGGCGTGAGTGCCGGAATGTCCAGCCGCGCTTCCGCAGCCGGCTCCTCGACCACCCGCCGCCACAGGCGCTCGAACGCGTCGCCGCCTTCCCGGGGTTTCGCATGACCGCGCAGCGGGCGGTACATCGCTAGCGTGGCGAGCTCTAGCGCAGTCGCTGCACGCGAGGACAACCCTTCGAGCGCCGCGGTTTCGGCCTCGGATTCCTCCCACAGGTACTCGTTCAGAAAGCACTGCTGCGCGAGCGCGCACACGAGCTCCAGGCTCTCGGGCCGCTCCAGCAGCTGCTCCCGGCGCCATGCCGTCATTTCGCGCTCGAAGTCCTCGTCGGCGACCAGCGCGTGCTCGAGGAGCAGCCGGAAGAGCGCGCCGCGCGGGGCGTGGCGCACGAGACTCAGGAGCGCTTCGGCGCAGATCTGCACTTCCACCTCGGCGTGCGCGAAGAGGCGCTGGCAGTCGGCCGCCATGGCCTCGTCCCAGGCGGTGAAGCGCGTTACCGCGAGCAGCTCGGCGAAAAGCTGCCACGCGGGCGAGCGCGGCGGCGCCGTCTGCACCGCCCGGCGCGCGGCGCCGAGCGCTTCCAGGCGCTCGCCCAGGTCGCGCAGCGCCATGGCGAGGTTGTAGTACGCGTCGGAGAAGGCCGGCGCGAGAGCGAGCGCGCGGCGATAGCTTTGCACTGCCGCCTGCACATCCCCGCGCAGGCGCAGCGCGTTGCCGAGGTTGTTGTGCGCCATCGCGTTGTCGGGCGCCGCGGCGAGCGCGCGGCGCAGCCAGGCCTCGGCCGCTTCCGCCTCGCCGCGCTCGAGCAGGCAGTAGCCAAGGTTGTTGGCCGCCGCCGGATCGCCCGGCGCAAGGCGCAACGCGCTCTCATAAGCGGCGAGCGCCTCGTCCAGGCGCCCCAGGCGCTGGCACGCCATGCCGAGGAAGTTGTGCGCCGAGGCGTTGCCCGGCTCGGCCGCGAGCACGCTGCGAAATTGCGCTTCGGCGGCGGCGAGCTGGCCTGCCTCGGCCAGTATCAGGCCGAAGTTCTGGCGATACATCGCGTTGCCCGGCGCGAGCGTCACGGAGCGCTCGAGGAGCGCAAGACCCTCGCTCGGGCGGCCGCTGCGCACGAGGCACACGCCGAGGAAATGGGTGGCTTCGGCGTCGTCCGGCCGGCGCCGGAGGATCCCGCGGTAGCGCTCGGCCGCCTCGTCAAAGCGCCCGGACTGGGCGAGACTCGATGCTTTTGCTAGCGCGGGGTCCACCGATGGCGACGTTCGTTCTGATTCATGGCGCGTGGCATGGCGGCTGGAAATGGCGCATCGTGGCGCCGGCGCTGCGGCGCGCCGGCCACGAAGTGTACGCGCCTTCGCTCACCGGGCTGGGGTGCCGCAAGCACCTGGCGCGTCCCGGCCCGACGCTCGACACGCACATCCAGGACGTCGTCTCGATCCTCGAGATGGAGGACCTGCAAGACGTCGTGCTGGTGGGCCACAGCTACGGCGGCATGGTGGTGACCGGCGCTGCCGACCGCCTGCCGGAGCGGATCGCCGAGCTCGTCTATCTCGATGCGTTCGTGCCGGAGAACGGCAGGTGCCTGCTCGACTACGTGGTGCCCGAGCGCGCCGGGGGGATGCGCGAGGCAGGTGCGCGCACGGGCGCGGTGCCGCCGCCGCCGCTATCGCTTTGGGGCCACGTCGACGATCGCTTCACCGCCTTTATCGGCCCGCGCGAGGTGCACCACCCCTTCGGCACGATGACGCAGCCGATCCGGCTGCAGAACGAAGCGGCCCTTGCCCGGATCCCGAAGACGTTCATTTACTGCTCGTCGCCGGCCACGGGCTCCTTCGGCCGGTTCGCCGAGAAAGCGCGCAATGACCCGACATGGCGCTTCCACGAGCTCGCCACGGGGCACGACGCCATGCTGCTGGTTCCGGAGGCGCTTACCGGGATCCTGCTGCGAACGGCGTGCGCGCGCGCGGGAGCGTGACAGGGTCCCCTTAGAACTTCATCGCGCGCTGCAGCGCAGGCCGCTCGCCGAGCTCGCCGGCCCAGCGGCTGAGGTGGGGGAAGCCTTCGCAGAGCTCCGGGTGCAAGGCGCGCAGCCGGGCGAAACCCGCGTACAGGGAGACGTCGGCGACGGTGTACTCGGCGCCGGCGGCGTAGCGGCGCCGGGCGAGCTTGTCGTCCCAGACCTTGAAGTAGTCGCGCAGGCGCGTCTTGAAGAGATCCGCGGTCGGGCCATGCGGCTCCTTGGAGCGGATCACGGCGAAAAGGGCGCCGATGACGGGGGTGACGTCGGTGGAGGCGCTGGCGAGGGCTTCCCACGTCGCGGCGCGGGCCGCGGGGTCCTTCGGCAGGAGCTTGCCCGACTTCTCGGCGCAGTAGAGCAGGATCGCGGTGGACTGGGACAGGGTGAGCGGCTTTCCGCCCGGGCCTTCGGCGTCCACGATGACCGGGATCTGGCCGTTCGGATTCAGGGCGAGGAACTGCGTGCTCCGGTGCTCGCCCTTTTCCAGGGCAATGGGATGCAGGCGGTAGGCAAGGCCGCATTCCTCGAGCGCCATGCGGGCGCGAAGTCCGTTCGAGGTGCCGGCGGCGTAGAGGTCGATCATGAGGGCTCCCAGGCGAGGATTTTCTCGAGATTGTCCATGGAAATGGGCTTGAGCTGGTGCTCGTCGAAGCCGGCTTCGCGCCAGCGGCCGCGCTCCGCGGCGTAGCCGGTGAGGGCCACGATGCGCGCGGCGCGCGCCGCCGGCAGCGCCCGCAGCCGCCGCGCCACCTCGTAGCCGTCCATGCCCGGGAGACCGAGATCGAGGAGCACGACGTCCGGGCGCAGGTCCTCCGCGGCTGCCAGCGCCGCCGGCCCCGACGCGGCGGTGCGCACCTCGTGGCCCAGGAGCTTGAGCGCGAGCGCCATGGTCGTCACGGAGTCCGGATTGTCGTCCACCACCAGCACGCGCCGGCGGGCGGGCTCGGGGGCGCGCACCTGCGCGGCGGTGCCGGCGCCTTGGGGCGCAGCGGCGAGCGGCAGGCGCACGACGAACTCGGCGCCTCGGCCGCGCCCTTCGCTGACGCCCTGCACCCGGCCCCCGTGCATCTCCACGAGCTTTCGCACCAGCGTGAGGCCGAGCCCCAGGCCGCCTTCGGTGCGCTCGGGGCTGGGCTCGAGCTGGGTGAACACTTCGAAGACCCGCTCGAGCATCTCCTGCGGGATGCCGACGCCGTTGTCGCGCACGCGGATCGCCACCTCGGCGCCTTCGCGCGCCACGCGCACCTCGATCCGCCCGCCTTCGGGGGTGTACTTGGCGGCATTGTCGAGCAGGTTGGACAGGATCTGCGCGAGCCGCGTCGGGTCGGCCTCCACGTGCAGCGGCTCGGAGGGCAGGCTCACGGCGAGGGCATGGCGGCGCGCCGTGAGCCCGGGCTGGCTCGATTCGAGCGCGCGCGTGATCGCCGCGGCCACGCTCAGCGTCTCGCGGCGCAGGCGGATCACGCCTTTCGCGATGCGCGCCCCGTCGAGGAGATCGTCGATCAGGCGCGACAGGTGCGACACCTGCCGGTCGAGCACGGCGCTCGCTTCGGCAAGGTCGTGCTGGCCCGGGGCGAGCAGCCGCACGAGGTGCGCGGCGCTGCGGATCGGCGCGAGCGGATTGCGCAGCTCGTGGGCGAGCATGGCGAGAAATTCGTCGCGGCTCCTGAGCGCCGCCTCGAGCTCCTGCGTGCGCTGGGCGACCCGCGTCTCGAGGGTCTGGTTCAGGCGGTGCAGCTCGTCTTTCGCGATCTTGAGCGAAGCGGCCTCGAGCATCTCCCAGCGGCCGTGGCGCCGCGCCAGGGCGAACTGGTGGTTGCGCACCACGTCGATCACCTCCTGCGCGCCGCAGCGCTGCATGCAATAGGTGCACAGCGCCATGATGCGCCGCGAGGCGAACGCGCCGTTCACCTTGTGCTCGTAGTGCATGAAATCCTGCCAGTCGCTGCGCTCGAGCCAGAAGGTGTTGCCCGTGAGGCGCAGGCCGTCGTAGCCGCCGCGCAGCGCGAGCCGCTCGCGCTCGAGCCAGGCGCCCAGCACGTCCTCGGCGTCGAAGCGCTGCTCGGGCCGGTACCACGAGGACAGGTCGCGGATCTCGATCTGGCCCTGGGCGAGCGCGCCGGCGAAATCGGGCACGGCGCGCACCATCAGCTCGCGCGCCTCCTCCGCCGGCAGCGGCTCGGAGGTGATCCACAGGCAGGCCTCGTTGCGCCGCAGGCCCTCGCTGAAATACGGCACCAGCGTCTCGACGAGGTCGTCCTTCGTGTCGTAGAACTGGCAGAAGTGCGCGCCCCAGGGAAGCTCCCCCACGGCCTGCAGGCCGCTGTGCCGCAGCTCGCTCGAGTGCAAGGCTTTCTCCTTGTATGCGGACGGGCGAGAATACCGGCCCGGGCCGGGCCCCGGTATCGCGGTCTGCCCTACAAGCACGAGGGATTCGCATGGCGAAGCAGAGAGTCGCGAGCCGCCTGAAGCGGGCGCCGGCGAAGCGCAGGCCGCGCAAGGCCAAGGCCGGAACCCGGGGCCTCGCGCCGGCGGACAGCCGCATCGAGTCCCTGGGCGGGCTGGCCGCCGAGGCCGCGCGGCGGATCGAGGCGGTCGGCGGTCACCTGGTCGGCGCCTACCACGACCCGCTCGGGCGCCATCCCGTGCTGGTGGCGGTGCTTCCGGTCGAGGCGATCGAGCCGACGCCCTTCCAGCGCGACCTTTCGCAGACGCATCACCGCAAGCTCGCCGACGTGCTCGACCGCACCGGCATGTTCCTCGATCCGGTGATCGCGGTCACCGCGCCGGGCGAGGGCTTCTGGACGCCGAACGGCATGCACCGGCTTGCGGCGATGCGCCGGCTGGGCGCGCGGTCCATCACCGCGCTGGTGGTGCCGCGCCGCGAAATCGCGTGGCAGATCCTCGCCCTCAACACCGAAAAGGCGCACAACCTGCGCGAGAAATCGCTCGAGGCGATCCGCATCTACCGCGGCCTGGTGGACGAAGACGCCTCGCGCCCCGAGTCGCAGTTCGCCTACTACCTCGAGGAAGCTTCGCTGGTCACCATGGGAATCTGCTACGAGCGCAACGCCAAGTTTGCCGGGGGCGCGTACAACCCCGTGGTGCGGCGCCTGGAGGGGTTCTCCGGGGAGCCGCTGCGCAAGGCGCTGAAGGCGCACGAGGAGCACGCGGATCTGCTCATGGCGCTGGACGACAAAGTCGCCGCGGCGGTGGCGAAGCTCAAGGCGCGCGGCTTCGTGAGCCCTTATCTGCGCGCCTTCGTGGTGGCGCGCATCAACCCGCTGCGCTGGCTGCAGGGCGAGCCGCCGCCGCTTGCCGAGGTTCTCGCGACCATGCGCGAGCGTGCGGCCAGATTCAACACCGACAAGGTGAAGCAGGAAGACCTGGCCGCGGCGGGCGGCGCCCCCGACGAGACGGACTGACCGCTAGCGTCCCTCGAAGCGCCCGGCCCAGCCGCCGCGCTTCCACTCGGCGGCACGGCTTTCCACGTCCACCGCGCCGTGCTTTTTCATCACGGTGACGGCGATGCCGGCGAGCGCGTCGCTTTTCGCCGCGACCGACACGAGGATGCCGCCGCGGCGCACGCCTTCGGCGAAATAATGCGCCTGCTCCTCGGGAAGCCCGAGCCGCACCAGCCCGCCGATCGCCCCGCCGGCGAGCGCGCCGAGACCCGCCCCGCCCAGCGCGGCGGCGAGCGGCCCGGCGGCGAGGAGCGGCCCGATGCCGGGAATCGCGAGCGGCGCGGCGGCGAGCGCAAGCCCGGCGGCCCCGCCGATCGCCGCGCCGGTGCCGGCGCCGGCGAGCGCGCCGCCCTCGTCCTTGTCCGAATGGGCGCCACGCGGCGTCGCGTCGCGCTCATTGGCGACGAAGCCGATGTCGGCGGCGTCCACGCCCGAGCGCACCAGCTCGCGCACCGCTTCCTGGGCGCCTGGCAGCTCGTCGAAAAGGCCGAGCACGGTCCTGGGCATCCCAAGCTTCATGCAAACCGCGCGCCTGCTCCGGGGCGGGAACGGCAATTGCTGCCGCAGTGCGGCATTCATATTCAAGGAGACACCATGAAACTCGCCAAGGCAATGCTCGTAGCGTCGGCGCTCGCGCTCTCCGGCGCGGTCGTCGCCGCGGACAAGGACGAAGGGCGGCACATCGGCTTCAACGAGATGGACAAGAACGACGACGGCCGGCTCACCCGCGAGGAGGTTCGCGCGGCCGGCAACACCTGGCTGCTCCAGCGTTTCGACGAGGCCGACAAGGCAGGCACGGGTTACCTCACGCGCGGCGAATATCTCGCCGTCATGGGGCGCAAGGACCTGCGCACCGCGCAGGAGTGGATGAAGGAAAAGGTCCAGGACGTGCAGGAGCGCGTGGGCGAAGCGCGCAATGACGAGCCCGCGGCGGCCGGCGCCGGCAGTCCCGGCAGCGGCAACGTGCAGGGCAGCGGCCAGCCGCGCTAATGCGCTAGGGCTTCCAGGAGTCCTTCAGGGTGACGGTGCGGTTGTAGCCGTCACCGCGCGTCTCGCGCACGAAGTAGCCGTGGCGCTCGAACTGGAAGCGGTCTCCGGGTCCGGCCTCGCGCAGCCCCGGCTCGAGCTGCGCCGCGACGGTGCGCTTCGAGTCGGGGTTCAAGTCCTGCAGGAAGTCGCGCTCGGCGCCCGGGTTGGCCGCCTTGAAGAGGCGATCGTAGAGATGCACCGGCGCCGCAAAGGCGTGCCGCACGCTCACCCAGTGGATGTTGCCTTTCACCCTGTACCGGTCGGCGCCGGGAGTTCCTGAGCGGGAGTCCTCGTAGTAGGTGCAGTGCACCGAGCCGTTCGCATCCACGCCGGTGCACTTGACGACGTAACCGTAGCGAAGCCGCACGTCGTTGCCGGGATAGAGGCGAAAGTAGCCCTTGGGCGGCTTTTCGGCGAAGTCGTCGCGCTCGATCCAGAGCTCGCGCGAGAAGGGCACTTCCCGCGCTCCCCAGTCGCGTTTCTGCGGGTGGTTGGGCACGGCCGCGAGCTCCTCGCGCCCCTCGGGGTAGTTGTCGATCACCAGGCGCACCGGATCGAGCACCGCCATGCGCCGCGGCGCCGTCTCGTTCAGATGCTCGCGCATGCACTCCTCCAGCACGCCGAAGTCGATGAGCTGGTTCGCCTTGGACACCCCGATGCGCTCGGCGAAGCGGCGGAAGCCCTCGGGCGTGTAGCCGCGCCGCGGCGCGGCCGCGAGCGTGGGCATCCGCGGGTCGTCCCAGCCCTCGACGTGGCCTTCCTCCACCAGCTGGATGAGCTTGCGCTTGGAGAGCACCACGTTGGTGAGGTTGAGGCGCGCGAACTCGATCTGCTGCGGCAGCGGGCGCTCGAGCAGCCCGCCTTCGGCGAGCCGCTCGAGCAGCCAGTCGTAGAACGGGCGCTGATCCTCGAACTCGAGCGTGCACAGCGAGTGCGTGACCCGCTCGAGGGCGTCCTCGATCGGGTGGGCATAGGTGTACATCGGATAGATGCGCCAGCGGCTGCCCGTGCGGTGGTGCGCCGCGTGCTTGATGCGGTAGAGCACCGGGTCGCGCAGGTTGATGTTCGGCGAGGCCATGTCGATCTTCGCCCGCAGCACGTGCGCGCCTTCCGGATGCGCGCCGTCGCGCATCTCGCGCAGCAGCGCGAGGCTCTCGGCCGCCGGGCGGCCGCGGTAGGGCGAGTCGCGCCCGGGCTGCGTGAGCGTGCCGCGGCTCGCCCGCATCTCCTCGGCGCTCTGGCTGTCGACGTAGGCGAGGCCGCGCTCGACCAGGTGCTCCGCGGCGCGGAACATGAAGTCGAAGTAGTCGCTCGCGTGGAGCGGCTGCGTCCCGTAGTCGAAGCCCAGCCATTTCACCGCGGCGATAATGGCGTCGACGTACTCCTGCTCCTCCTTCTCCGGGTTGGTGTCGTCGAAGCGCAGGTGGCAGCGTCCGCCGTACTCGCGCGGCAGGCCGAAGTTGAGGCAGATCGATTTGGCGTGACCGAAGTGCAGGTACCCGTTCGGCTCCGGCGGGAAGCGCGTGACCAGCTCGCGGTGCTTGCCCGAGGCGAGGTCGGCCTCGATGATCTGCCGGATGAAATTCGACGGGGAGGGCGCGCGGTCCATCCCCGGGATTCTACTGGCTCAGTAGACGACGACGCTGCGGATGGATTCGCCCGCGTGCATCAGCTCGAAGGCCCGGTTGATGTCGGCGAGCGCCAGGCGATGGGTGATGAGCGGGTCGATCTCGATCCTGCCCTCCATGTACCAGTCGACGATCCTGGGCACGTCGGTGCGGCCTCTCGCGCCGCCGAACGCGGTGCCCTTCCAGACGCGGCCCGTGACGAGCTGGAAGGGCCGGGTGCGGATCTCCTGGCCCGCGCCCGCCACGCCGATGATGACCGACACGCCCCAGCCGCGGTGGCAGCACTCGAGCGCCTGGCGCATCAGCTCGACGTTGCCGACGCACTCGAAGCTGTAGTCGGCCCCGCCGCCGGTGAGCGCGATGATCTCCTGGACGATGTCCTTGCCCTTGGGATCGATGAAGTGGGTCAGGCCGAACCGGCGCGCGAGCGCCTCGCGCGCCGGGTTGAGATCCACGCCGACGATCATGTTCGCGCCGACCATGCGGGCGCCCTGGACGACGTTGAGGCCGATGCCGCCCAGGCCGAACACCACCACGTTGGCGCCGGGCTCGACCTTGGCGGTGTTGATCACGGCGCCGATGCCGGTGGTCACCCCGCAGCCGATGGCGCAGACCCGGTCGAAGGGCGCATCCTCGCGGATCTTGGCGAGCGCGATTTCCGGCAGCACGGTGAAGCTGGAAAACGTCGAGCAGCCCATGTAATGGTGCAGCTTGCTCCGGCCGAGGCTGAACCGGCTGGTCCCGTCGGGCATCAGCCCTTTGCCCTGGGTGGCGCGGATGGCGGTGCACAGATTCGTCTTGCGCGAAAGGCATGCCTTGCACTGCCGGCACTCGGGCGTATAGAGCGGGATCACGTGGTCGCCCGGGCGCAGCGACGTCACGCCAGGACCCACGTCGGCGACGATGCCCGCGCCCTCGTGGCCCAGGATGACCGGGAAGAGGCCTTCCGGGTCGGCGCCCGAGCGGGTGAATTCGTCGGTGTGGCACACGCCCGTCGCTTTCACCTGCACCAGCACCTCGCCCGCCTTCGGGCCCTCGAGATCCACCGTTTCGATGACGAGCGGCTTGCCGGCCTCGTGGGCCACCGCGGCCTGGACTTTCATGCGCGTCCCCATCCTTCGAAGTCGTCGTCGGCGCCGAGCAGATAGCGTGCCAGGTCGTCGACGGCCTGCT
>DATLGR010000129.1:0-11625 GCA_035540415.1 Burkholderiales bacterium
CGGCCTGCAGCCTTTGCAGCACGGCAGGCAGGCCGTAGGCGTCATACCCGGCGCGCGCGGCGATGACGACGCCCAGCCGGTCCGCCTCCAGCTCGTCGGCCTTGTCCAGGCCGCGGCTGTACATTTCCGTGCCAAAGGCGATGAGCCTCTCGCGCGCTGCGCCGCCGCGGTCTGCGAGCGCAACGTTGAGCGCCTCGCCGGCGAGCGCCGCCCTTGCGCCTTTCTGGATCGCCGTCAGGTGGTGCTTGCGCAGGACATGCGCGATCTCGTGCGCCAGCACGCCGGCGAGCTCGGCTTCGCTCTGCATGCGCTCGAGCAGCCCCCGGGTGATGAACACTGTGCCCCCCGGCACGGCGAAGGCGTTGAGCTGCGGTGCATCGAGTACGCCGAACTGCCAGGGCAGGTCCGGCCGTTCGGTCTGAGCCGCGAGCCAGCGGCCGACATGGTTGACGTAGCGCTGCAGCGCCATGTCCGGGACCAGCGGCGCCGCGCCGAGCAGCCGTGCGGCGACG
Organism: Burkholderiales bacterium; assembly: GCA_035540415.1. Lineage (GTDB taxonomy): Bacteria > Pseudomonadota > Gammaproteobacteria > Burkholderiales > SG8-39 > SCGC-AG-212-J23. The sequence continues at coordinate 513 of DATLGR010000129.1, forward strand.
TCGCGGCCGATCGGGATCTCTTCGGGCTCGGCGATCTCCTGCGTGGCGCGGCCGACGTTTTTGACCGTGTCGACCAGCCGGTTCACGTCGATATTGGGCAGCCTGAACTGCGCCTGCGCGGGCAGGACGAGCGCCAGCATGGCGAGAAAGAGCGCGCTTCTCATGGCTTGGGATACTCCACCCGGGCCGGTGCGAGCTTGCCCTGCGCGGCGAAGGCCTCGGCGCCCGCCCGGTCAGTCGCGAGGCTCTCCATCTTCGCGAGCTCCGCCGGGTTGGGTCGGGCGTTGGCGAGCTGCTCGGCGTCAAGGCCCCGAACGCCGGTCGTCACCTGGGTGCCGCTCGTCCCGGTGCGTGCGACGTTGACGACCTGCGCGATGCCGCTGTCGCCCTGCTTGGCATTGCCGGAGCTGGCGAAGCGCAGGGCGAGCATTCGCACCCACCCTTCGCCGTCGGCGGCCCTCACGCGCGTCCAGCCGCCCTTGCGTTCGAGCGCTTCTACCGCGGCGTTCTCGGGGAGCGACGCCAAGGTCGGGGCATCGGTGGCCGGCGCCTCCTTGAGGTCGCTGGCTCGGATCAGCGTGGCGGGCTCCGCGGCCGCCGCGAGGGGAAGCAGAAGCAGCAGCGCTAGGCGTCTCATGTCTTTCTCCGCGGCTCGAACAGCTCCACCGGCTGGGCGCGTCCCTTCACGCTGAAGGTGCCGCATGATACGAAATCGAAGGCATCCGCGCACCGCTCCATCGTTTCGCGAGACACCAGGATTCGGCGCTGCGCCTCCTTGGTCAGTCCCTCGATGCGGCTCGCGAGGTTCACCGTGTCGCCGATGGCGGTGTACTCGAGGCGCCGCTCCGAGCCCATGAGGCCGACCACCGCCATGCCGGAGTGCAGACCGATGCCCACGTCGAAGTCCGTGTGCTCCGCCCCGACCTCGCGCTTGAAGGCCTCCAGGGCCTCGGCCATGTCCAGCGCGCAGGCGACCGCGCGCCGGGCATGCTGCGCGTCGTCGAGCGGCGCGCCCCAGATCGCCATGATGCAGTCGCCGATGAACTTGTCGAGCGAGCCGCCGTGGCGGAACACGACGTCGGCCTGGAGCGAGAAGTAGCGATTGAGGAGCGCGATCACTTCCTCGGGGCTGCGCGTCTCCGAAAGCGTCGTGAAGTTGCGGATGTCGGAAAACAGCAGCGTTACCTCCCGCCGGCCGGTCTCGATGCCGCCACGCTCGACGAGCTGGCGCGCGACGTGCGGATTGGTGAAGCGCGAGAACTGGGCCATCGCCGCGCGGCGCGACGCGCGCTCGCGCAGCGCCTCGGCGATCGTCGCGGCGGCGTAGAAGGTCCACGCGGCGACCAGCGGCGCGAGCGGCGGCAGCAGCACGAGCGCGCCGCTCGCGGCGAACGAGGCAAATAGGAGCGCGGCGCTCGCTGCCGCGAGGAGCGCGCCCGTCAGCCGTGCGTCGAGCCGGTGGTGGAAAGCAAGATAGAGCAGGACCAAAAGAGCCACGCCGAGCCCCGCCGGCCACCACGCCGACGCCTGGCGCATGGCGCGGCCGTTTTTCAGGTTCTCGATCGCCGTGGCGAGGATCTCCGCGCCCGGCTGGGTATGCGACAGCGGCGTCACGCGCAGGTCGCCCAGGCCGGCGGCGCTCACGCCGATCACCACGATCTTGCCGCGGAACTCGTCCGCCGCACGCGTGCGGCGCAGGCGCGCGAAGTCCTGGTAGAGATCGCTGAACGACACCCGCGGGAGCGCCCCGGCCTTGCCGCGCCAGGCGAGAAGAAGGTCTTCCGCGTCCGGGACCGGGAACCCGAGGTCCATGGCGACCCGCGCCGGCAGCGCCGGAAGGTCCCAACCCGAGACGCGATGGCGCAGGTAGTAGCGCCGCCCGACGCCGTCGGCGTCCGGCAGGAAGTTGATCGACCCGGTGCGCCAGAGTTCCGGCGGAAGCACGAGCGGAGGGATCACCGCGATGCGCGCGTGCGGGTCGGCCCTCGGCCCGCGCACAAGGCCGAGCAGCGGGGCAAGCTCCGCCGCCGGCGCGCCGCGCACGTCGTCCCGCGCATCGAGGCGCACGAGCGGGAAGTACAAATTGCTGAAGCGCGACGCGGTTTCGATGAACGCACGGTCGCTCTGCGGCCGGAAGCGGTCGGGCTCGAGGAACAGGATGTCGAACACCACGGCGCGCGGGTTTTGCGCCTCGAGGCCCTGGACCAGGTCGGCGTACACCTCGCGCGGCCAGGGAAAGCGGCCGGCCTCCTCCTGCATCGCGGCGAGGCTCCTCTCGTCGATGTCGACGAGCACGATATCCGGATCGGGCGCCAGCTTCGCCGCCTGCCGCTTCACGAAGGCGTCGAGCAGCCGGTTGTCGAGCGGCTTCAGGGCGTGAACGAGGCCCAGCTCCGCCCCGCCGGCGAGGAGCACCAGGAATGCAAGAAGCGCGAGCGTGCGGTTCATCGGCCGGTCTTTGCCGGGTGGGGAGAGCAGCGGACACTTTAGCGCGTCCGCCACTCCCGTCGCAGGCACTCAGCTGCCGGCCGCGGGCTTGTCCCGTTTGCGCTGCAGCTCCGCGTGCGAGCGGGTCGAAAGCGAAAGCGCGGTCACATCGCTGCCGCCGGCGCGGTCAACGGCGATGAGAACGCCGGTGGCATCTTCCCAGGCGAGCCGGCGCGATTCCGCGGCCTTGGCCGCCGCTGGGCGCTGCTCCGTGGGCGCTCCGTACTGAAAGGCGAGCGCGGCGGCCACCTTGTCGAAGTGCCGTGCCGGCAGGGTGATGTAGATGCTGGCGAGGCGCCCGTCCATGAATTCCAGCGACCACAGCGTAGGCTCGACGCCGGCGATGAGAAAGGGCTTGGTGCAGCCCTCGCGCTCGGCGCCCGGGCGCAGGTGCCCGCAGGCGAGCGGCACGAGGACATGGCAGCGGTTGCCCTGGCAGTTGAGGAGCGGCATGCGCTCGAGGACCTGCGCGCGCGGCATGCCGAGCATCAGGGGTCCGAGGGTGAGCCAGGCTTGCGCAAAGGCCGGGGGTGCGGCAAGCGCGAGCAGCAGCGACGCCAGTGCTTTTCGCATGGCTGCATTCTGCCAGCGCCGGGCGCACTGTGCCGCCCGGCGCCGGTTGGAAGCCGACCGCTATTGCTGCTTCCTGCGCGGGTCGTCGGCGGGGTTGACGTAGACGACGTCGAAGGGTCCCTCGCCGTTGATCTGCACGACGGTCACCTGATCGGTCCAGGCGAAGTGCGGCATGTTGGCCGGAATGCGCACGAAGCTGCCGGCCGGCAGGAGCGGCGCCGCGTTGCGGTCGTGCTTCTCGCCCGTGCCCATGCCGAAGCGGCCGGAGATGACGGTGACGTGCTCTTCCTTCGTATGCATGTGCGGTGGCACGTGGTAGCCGGCCGGGAAGCGCAGGCGCAGGACGAACGGGCCCGGCTTGCCCGGGCTGCCGTGCAGCACGGCGAACTCGGCTCCGGCGGGCAGCGTGGGCGGGCCGGGCTTCCAGGCCAGCTTGTCGGCCGGCACCACGGTGTGGTGATCATGCTGGGCGAGCGCGGCCGGGGCGGCGAGGAGCGCGCCGAGCGCGAGCGCGGCAATGGATGATGAGAAGGCGTGGCGTTTCATGCGGTTCTCCTTTCCAGGGTGTGACGGCCGGAAACGGCGCGGCCGCCGAGGAAGTGTGCGATGTGCGCGGCGAGCTCGCGCGCGTCGTCGCCGGCGCCGTCGATGAGGGCGGACTTGCGCCGGCGCATGAACTGGGCGCCCATGAGATACAGGCCCGGAGACTCGGTGACGATGCCGCCGTCGTGACGCACGCGGCCCTTGCGGTCGAGCACCGGGACGTGCAGCCACGACGTGTCGGGATGGAAGCCGGTCGCCCAGAGGACGGTGCGGATGCCGGCGGGCACAAGGTCCAGCGCGAGCGGCGGCGACGCCTCGACGCGCGTGGGCTCGAAGCGCTCGACGGGCGCCACCTGCGCTTCGGTGCCCTTCTGCGCGGCCCAGGCATCGAGCGCATCGAGCAGCCGGTTCATCTTGAGGTCGGCCAGCGCCGCGACGTTGCGCAGGCCCCCGGAGAAGAGCGCGCGGCCGTCGCGGAGGGCGCAGAGCCGTCCCACGAGCCGCACGCCGATCGCGGTGAGCGCGTTGAGGTCCACCATGCGCCGGTCCGGGTAGCCGGCGAGCTGCAGCGAAGGAAGGTTGCGCGCGCGCACGAGGTCTTCGATCTCGTCGTAGCGCTGGTCGAGGATGCCCGCGGCATCCATCCACCACTGGATGTCGCGCCCGCGGTAGACGCGCGGCACGCGCACGTGCTCGCCCACCGAGAGCGCCACCGGGCGGCCCGAGCGCTGCAGCTCGTCGGCGATCTGCACGCCGCTCGCGGAGGCGCCGACCACCAGGACTCCGCCCGCGGCGAGCGCCCGCGGGTTGCGGTACTCGCTCGGCGTGATGCTGGCGACGCCGGCCGGAAGCGCGGCCGCGAGCGCCGGCACCGCCGGGATGTTGCACGCGCCGCTGGCCAGCACCACGACGCGCGCGCGCCATTCCCCGCGCTCGGTGGACAAGCCATAGCCCTCCTCCAGGCGCCGCACCGAAGTCACACGGGTATTGCCACGCACCGGGGCGTCGATGAGCCTGGCGTAGCGCTCGAGGAACGCCACGGTCTGCGGCATGGTGCGAAAGCCGTCGGGGTCGTTCCCTTCGTAGCCGTAGCCCGGAAGCCGGCTCTGCCAGTTGGGGGTCAGCAGGCGCAGCGAATCCCACCGCTCGGTCTTCCACGAATTCGCCACCTCGCCGCGCTCGAGGACCACGTGGTCGATCGAGCGCTCGGCGAGGCAGCGGCTCATGGCGAGGCCGGCATGGCCCGCGCCGACGACCACCGCGGTCGTGTGCATGGTCGTTCAGCCCCGCGCGCGCGGGGCGCGGCTTCAGCCGACCGTGACCGAGACGTTGGTCGGGTTGGCGACGATGTCGAACACCGCCGAGCGCTTCTGCGACTGCGCCACGATCGCCTCGATCTCCTCGCGCGTGGCATCGGCGTCGACGTCGAAGCGGACCTTGATGCCGTCGAAGCCGTTGCGCACGTCGGCGTCGATGCCGAGGATGCCCTGGATGTCCATCGCGCCCTCGACCGTGGCGGTCACCGAGCGCAGCTGGATGTTGCGCAGCTGCGCCACGGAGGCGACCCCGGCGGTCAGGCAGCCGGCGAGCCCGGTCAGCACCATCTCCACCGGCGTGGCGCCCTTGTCCTCGGAAGCGAAAATTTCCGGATGATCGATGTCAAAGGTGAACTCGGTCTTGTGCGCCTGCTCCTGCCCGAGCCCGTAGAAGCCCTTGACGTTGGTGCGGCTGTGGGTGCCGTTCATCCACTTGCAGCTCGCGCGCCAGTTGAACTTGGCGGCTTCCGGCGCCTTGCTCAACGCCTCACGGGCGCCCAGCAGCGCTTGAACGTTCACGCCATTGTCGACCTGCTTCTCCGTGGTGGTCATTACTGCCTCCTCTTGGAATGCTCGACGAATGCCCATGCCGCGCGTTGAGCGCGGGGAAAACGACGCTACGCCGCCTTCCGGCCGGTTGCAAGAGTTTCATGGCGACGCATTGTCGAAAAGCAGAGGCGGCAACGCTTCGCCCGGTCGGGCCAGCGTCGCCATGGCCCGAACGGCCAGGCGCTACGCGATCGAGCCGTCGCAATCCCGGGCCGGCGCGTTTTAGTCGTCGAGGGGCTGGCTTTTCTCGAACTTCTTCTGGGCGAAGTCCTGCAAGGCATGGACCGCGTCGGCGATCTTGGACGCGTAGGCGGGAGCGAAGGTGACGAGCTGGTCGCCTTCGGCGTCCTGGCGCTGCTTGAGGCAGATGTAGCCGCTGTCGGAGATGAAGATCTCGATGTCCGACTGTCCCTTGATGAGCATTTCGGGCCTCCTTAGGGCAGGCATGCTAAGCCTGCGCCGCGCGCGCTTCCCTCCCGCCGGCATGGTCCGCTTCGCCTATAATCGCCCGCCTGCAGGCCGCGGCGATGACTCCCGAGACACGCTACGCGAGGAGCGGCGAGGTGTGGATCGCCTACCAGGTGATCGGCCAGGGGCCGATCGATCTGGTGCTCGTGCCCGGCTTCGTGTCCAACATCGAAGTGCAGTGGGAAGACGAGGGCTTCTCTCGGCTCCTGCGGCGGCTGTCCGCCTTCACCCGGCTCATCACCTTCGACAAGCGCGGCACCGGATTGTCCGACCGGGTGGATGCGCACCACCTGCCGGGGCTCGAGACGCGCATGGACGACGTGCGCGCCGTCATGGACGCGGCCGGGAGCGGGCGCGCGGTGCTGCTTGGCGCTTCCGAAGGGGCGCCGATGTCGCTCCTGTTCGCGGCGACATACCCGTCGCGCGTGCGGGCCCTCGTGCTGTACGGCGGCTACTCGCATTTTCATAGCTGGGTGCTCTCGCCCGCGGCGCTGGAGGAGTTCATCCGGCGCGCCGAGCAGCACTGGGGCAGCGGCGCCAGCGTCACGGGCTTCGCCCCCGACAAGGGCAAGGACGAGCGCTTCCGCGCCTGGTGGGCGCGCCACGAGCGCCAGGGCGCGAGCCCCGGCGCGGTGGTGGCGCTCGCGCGCATGAATGCGGCGATCGACGTGCGTCCCCTGCTCGGCAGCATCCGTGTGCCGACGCTGGTCGTGCACCGGCGCGACGACGCGCGCGTGCGGCTTGCCGCCGGGCGACACCTCGCCGACGGCATCCCCGGCGCCCGCCTGGTGGAGCTCGAGGGCCGCGACCATCCGATCTGGACCGGCGACGTGGACGCGGTGGTGGACGAGATCGAAGCGTTCCTGACCGGGGTGCGCCCGGCCACGGTCCATGACCGCGTTCTCGCAAGCCTGGTCGTCGCGCGCCTCGTGGATCCCGGGCGCGCCGCCGCGCGCCTGGGCGACCGCCAGTGGAGCGATCGGCTCGAGCGCCTGCAGGCCGCCGCCCGCGAGGCGATCGGGCGCTTTCACGGCAAGCCGATCGGCGCGACCGCGGATGCCCTGCGCGCGCACTTTGACGGCCCGGCGCGGGCGGTGCGCTGCGCAGTGGCGCTGCGCGAGGCGGCAAGGGCCGTCGGGGCGCAGCTCGCCTGCGGCGTGCACACCGGCGAGATCGAGCTCGCGCGCGACACCGTCGCGGGGCTCTCCCTTCACGTCGCCGAGCGCATCGCCGAGGCCGCGGGCGCGGACGAGGTGCTCGTCTCCGGCATCGTCACGGACCTTGTGGCCGGCTCCGGCCTGCATTTCGCCGAGCGGGGCACACGGCGCATGGAGGGGCTCGAGACGCCGCTGCGGCTGCTCGCGGTCGTCGACGAGCAGCACCTCGAGCCCGCTGCGCGCGCGGTGCACACCGCCGAGCTCGCCACGCTCAGCGAGCGCGAGCGCGAGGTGCTCGGCCTCGTAGCGGACGGCCTGAGCAACGCGGCGATCGCCGCGCGGCTGCGCCTGAGCGAGCACACCGTGAAGCGCCACGTCGCCAATATCCTTCTCAAGCTGGACCTCCCGACGCGCGCGGCGGCGGCCGCCCTGCTCGCCCGGCAGGCACCGCGCGGCGGACTCTAGCCGGCGTCTGGCCGGTTCGGGCCATCGCGACGCTGGCCCATCCGGGCGAAGCCGCTCGCGCCCGCGCCGCGCACACTGTGCCCGCACGCTGAAACCCGACAAGGAAACCGTCATGAGCACGAACGTGGCGCGCGGCACGGTCCGCGTCACCGGCGAGGCCCTGAAGCGAGCCATCGAGCATCGCGACGCCCGCGTCCTGTCCGGCTTCTACGCCGACGACGCGCTGCTGCGCGTCATCGACCGCAACAACCCTCCGAGCCGCCCGCGCGAGGTTCGCGGCCGCGGCGCGATCAGCCAGTTCTGGGACGACATCTGCAGCCGTGCCATGACGCACGAGGTGGCGAGCACGGTGTCCGAGGGCGATCGCCTCGCATTCACGCAGTCCTGCGGCTATCCCGACGGCACGCGCGTGTTCCTGCAGGCGATGCTCGAGCTCGAGGGCGGCCGGATCGCGCGTCATGTCGTCGTCCAGGCGTGGGACGAATGAAGCCGACGGTCGCCGCGGCGCAGCTCGCGCCGGTGTTCCTCGACCGCGAGGCGACGGTGCGCAAGGCGTGCGACGCGATTGCCGAGGCGGGCCGCCGCGGCGCGCAACTGGTCGCCTTCCCCGAGGTCTTCGTGCCCGGCTACCCGTACTGGGCCATGGTGCTCGATCCGTTATCCATCGGGCCGTTCAACCGGCGGCTGTATCACGCCGCGCTCGAGATCCCGGGCCGCGACACGCAGGCGCTGTGCGCCGCGGCGCGCAAGGCGCGCTGCATCGCGGTGGTCGGCGCCACCGAGCGCGAAGGCGGCACGCTCTACAACACCCAGCTCGTGATCGGCGCCGACGGCGAGATCCTCGGCCGGCGCCGCAAGCTCATGCCGACCAGCCACGAGCGCATGGTCTGGGGCCGCGGCGACGGCTCGGATCTGGGCGTCTGGAGCACGCCGCTCGGCACGATCGGCGCGCTCATCTGCTACGAGCATTCCAACCCGCTTTACCGCTACGCGGTGCAGTCGCAAGGCGAGCAGATCCACATCGCCAACTGGCCCGGCGGCATCGCCATCAACGGCATCATCGACGCGGCGATCCGGCACTACGCCTTCGAGGCGCAGTGCTTCGTGGTGAACGCGACCTCGATCCTCACGCCGGAGATCATCGCCGCGCTGGGCGAGGGCGGTAACGTGGCGCGCCTCAAGCCCGGCGGAGGTTATTCCGCCATCCTCGGACCGCGCGGCGACTTTCTCGCCGGGCCGCTCGAGCACGAAGAGGGGCTGCTCACCGCCGAGCTCGACTTCGACCGCATCGTCGACCTGAAGATGGTAGTGGACTCGGCCGGCCACTACGCGCGCCCGGACGTGGTCCGCCTGCACCTCGAGCGCCGAGCGCAGCGCTCGCTCGTGCTCGAGCCGGAGGCCCCATGAGCATCCTGTACCACGAAGGCAACCGGCGGCTGCAGGACCAGTTCCAAAGCCGCCCCATCTCCGATCGCCTGGAGCAGCTCGCGCGCACCGCCTTCACCCCCGAGGATCGCGCCTTCGTCGAGAGCGCGATCTACTTCTTCATCGCCACGGCCGACGTCCAGGGGCGGCCGGATTGCTCCTTCAAGGGCGGCGCACCGGGCTTCGTGCGCGTGACCGGCCCCGCGGAGCTCGCCTTTCCCGATTACGACGGAAACGGCATGTTCAAGAGCCTTGGCAACGTGCTCGTCAACCCGCACGTCGGCCTGCTTTTCATCGCCATGCACGGACGGCCGCAACGGCTGCGCATCAACGGCACCGCGAGCGTGAACCGCGACGATCCGCTCCTGCGCGAAACCATCGGCGCGCAGCTCATCGTGCGGGTCGCCGCGCGGGCCATCTTTCCGAACTGCCCGCGCTACATTCCGAAGCTCGAGCTCGTCGAGCCTTCGGTGTACGTGCCGCGGCCGGGCTGCGAGCCGGTGGAGCCGGCGTGGAAAAGCTTCGACGTGTTCAAGGACGTGGTTCATCCGCGCCAGCCCACCTGCAAGGGCTGACCGCTACTGGCGCGTAGCCGGGTCGGCGATGCTCGCGCGCACGTGCTGCTGCCACGGCCAGCGGCCCTCGAGCTCCACCTGCAGCGCGATGCTGAGGAACGTGCGGATGAGCACGATGAGCCCCAGGACCAGAACGTTCTCGAGCGTGGGCGCAACCACCACCGTATGGATGATGTCCGCGGCGACCAGCAGCTCGAGGCCGAGCAAAATGCCGCGGCCCACGCCGTGGCGCAGCTGCCGGTAGGGATCCGGGACGGCGCGCGCCACGTGCACGGCGTAGCGCACCCCCGCCGCTGCAATGCCGGCCACGATCACCGCCACGCCCAGCGCCTCGATGGCGAGGGCCACCGTTTCGATCGCTTCGGTCATCCGGTCAACGTCACTCCTTGAGCGCCTCGCGCAGCGCGTCGGCACCGATGCGCACCCGCACGCCGGCGCGCTCCTCCTGCAGCGCCATCGCCACGCGGCTGTCGCGCTCGGCCCAGCCGCGGCGCATGGCCTCTTCGAGCTCGGCGAGCGCCGCCTCGCCGATGCGCATCGGCACGCCTTCGCGGCGCGCGAGCTCCAGCGCGAGCGAGACGTCCTTGTGCGCGAGGCGCAGGGAAAACGCCGCCGGATCGTAATTGCCTGGCAGGAAGTGCTCGGCGAGCCGGTCGAAGGTGCGCTTGCGTCCCGAGGCGCCCTGGCGCAGCGCGCGGAACAGGGCCAGGGGCTCCACCCCGGCCTTTACACCCAGCGTGAAAATTTCCGCCAGCGCCGCCTGGATGGCGAAGCTCGCACAGTTATGGGCGAGCTTCGCCACCGTGCCGGCGCCGATCGGGCCGACGTACAGCGGCTGGTCGCCCACGGTCTTCAGCACCGCGAGGTGGCGCTCGTAGACCGCCCGCTCGCCGCCGACCCAAAGCGCCAGCCGGCCGCTCTTCGCACCGCCCGGCCCGCCGCTGACCGGCGCGTCGAGGAACGCCGCGTGCGGCAGGCTGGCGTGGATCCTGCGCACGCACTCGGGCGAGTTGGTGCTGAGGTCGAACCACGCCGCGCCGGCGCCGAGCGCCGGGCCGATCTCGCGCGCGAGCGCCTCCACTTCCGCCGGCCCGGGCAACGAGCTGAACACCACCTCGGCCCCGCTTGCCGCTTGCGCGGCCGAATCGCACCAGCGCGCGAAGCCCTCGACGCGGCGCAGGTCGTAGGCCTGCACCTCATGGCCCGCGCGCTCGAGATTCGCCGCGATCGGCGCGCCCATCGCCCCCAGCCCGATGAACCCGATCTTCACGTTGCCCGTTCCCGAAAAGGCGCTAGCCTAAAAGAAAACGGCCCCCGGCATCCGCCGGGGGCCGCAGCCCTCCCTTCCCCTTTCAGCGCCTCTTGTTCAGCAGCCTTTGGCTGCCCAGGCCTTGGATTTCATCTTTGGATGGTTCCAGCAGTCGTCCTTCGCCCGGCGCTCGTGGACGACCACGGTCCTGGGCGCCGCCGCGGCCGGCTGCGCCTGCGCCGGCTGCTGCTTGCCGCCGCCGGCGACCTCGCGCCCGATGACCGAGCCGGCCGCCCCGCCGAGCCC
>DATLGR010000130.1:0-7868 GCA_035540415.1 Burkholderiales bacterium
GGTAAAGAGCGCATGCGCCCACCTTCGAACCTGGCGCACCGACGCGGCGATCGGCGCCTTGCGCTGCTCGGGGGTGCGCTGCCATGCGCCTTCTTCCATCCAGTAGTCGATGAAGTGTCTGGCGGCGGCGTCCGCGTCGCCCGCCTCGAGCGCGTGCACCGACTGCGCAACGGCGTTGCGGATGCCGTCCGCCTCGTTGGGCGCGGGCTTCTCGGCATCGAGGAGCGCGAACAGCGTGGGCTCGTAGAGCGCCAGGGCGCGCACGCGGCCGGGATTGGTCAGCGCCGCGATCAGCGCGACCGCCGCCCCGTACGAGTGCCCGACCAGCGCGAGCGGCGCGCCGGCCTTCGCCAGCACCGGCTCGATGAGCTCGACCTCGTCGCGCAGGCGGATGACGCGGTCCGATGGCCAGCTCGGGCTCCTGCCGCAGTCGTACAGGTCCGGCGCCAGGACGTGGCATCGGGGCGCGAGCCGCTCCATGAGCTCGCGCCATTGACCCGACGTGCTCGCGTTGGCATGCAGGCAGACCACGCCGGGACCGCTGCCCGCCTCGCGAAAGAAAGGCGCCATGGCCGGGCTACTCGGCGAACACTTTCCGGGCCGGGCGCCGGCCCGCGTACGCTTCGCGCAGCAGCGCGAGCACGCCCGCGTACTCGACCTTGCGCGGGTTGGGATACGGCGCCTCGGCGGCGGTCTTCGCGGCGCGCTCGAGGTCGGCTTCGGCCAGGCCGAGGTCGGCGAGCCGCAGCGGCAGGCCGAGCTTCTTCTCGAGGTCGTACAGCGCCGCCGGCGCATCGGCGACGCCGCCGAGCGCGCGCCGCAGGCGCGCCATCGCTTCGGGCGCCGCGTCGTGGTTGTAGCGCACCGCATGCGGCAGCACGATCGAATGCGTCTCGGCGTGCGGCAGCCCCAGGCCGCCGAGCACGTGGCAGAGCTTGTGGTGCAGCGCCACGCTCGTCGTGGCGATCGTCATGCCGGCGAGCCAGGCGCCGTAGAGCGCCTCGCTTCGCGCGGCGATGTCCTTGCCGTTGGCGAGGATCTTGGGAAGCGCGGCGGCGAGCGCCCGGATGCCCTCCTCCGCCATGAGCGAGACGATCGGGTTGCCGTCGTGCGCGTAGAGCGCCTCGACGCAATGCGCGATCGCGTTCATGCCGCTCGCGGCGGACACCGCCGGCGGCAGCTCGAGCGTGAGCACGGGATCGTAGATCACCGTCCTGGGCAGCACCTTCGGGTCGCGCCCGGTTTTCTTGGCGCCGCCCTCGCTGATGCCCCAGATGGTGGTCATCTCGGAGCCCGAATAGGTGGTCGGCACGGCGAGTACCGGCAGGCCGCTCTCGAGCGCGATCGCCTTGCCGAAGCCGATGGTGGAGCCGCCGCCGAGCGCGACGCAGCAGTCGGCGCGCACGTCTTTCGCCATGGCGCGGGCCTGCTCCACCGCCTCGCGCGGCGTGTGCATCACCGCCCGGTCGAACACCCCGGCGATCGGCAACCCGGCGCTGAGCGCCGCAACCATCTGCGCGCGTCCGGGCGTCGAGAGGAGCAGCACGCGCTTCGCGCCCAGGCGCTCGACCTCGGCGCCGAGCTCCGCGACGCGCCCGGTGCCGAACACGACGCGCGTGGGCAGCGCCGTATAGACGAAGGGGTCCATGCCCGCATTATCGCTACGTTAGGGCGCGGCGGAACAGGGCGAGGATGCGCTCCTCGGCCTGGCGCGCGGCCTGCGGCGCGTGCACCTCGGGCCGCGCGGCGTTGAAAAACCCGTGCTGCGCGCCCTCGTAGACGAAGACCTCGGCGTTGGCGCGGCCCTGCAGCGCCGCGCGGATCGCCTGGATGGACTCCTGCGGCACGTGGCTGTCGCGATCGCCGACGTGGACCTGCAGCGGCACGTCGATGGCGCGCAGGCGCTCGGGGTCCGCCTCGAGCTTGACGCCGTAGAGCGAGGCCACGCAGCGGAAGGGATAGGCCGCGGTCGAGGCCACCGCGAGCCGCCCGCCGAGGCAGAAGCCGATCACGCCGAGCTTCGGATGCGAGCGCTCGAGGTGGCGCGCCGCGGCCGCGATGTCCTGCACGCCGGCGGCGAGGTCGAAGCGGCCGAAGAACGCAAACGCCTTCTCGCGGTCGGCGCCTGAGTAGCCGAGCGCCACGCGCGGCTCGAGGCGCCAGAAGACGTCGGGCACGAGCACCGTGTAGCCGTGCGCCGCGAAGCGCCGCGCCTTCTCCTGCATGGCGGCGTTGACCCCGAAGATCTCCTGCAGCATCACGAGACCCGCGGCGCCCGTGCCGACGCGGTACGCGGCCATGGTGCCGCCGCTCACCGCAACGTCGATCCACTCGCCCGTCATGGGCTACTTGTCGTACTCGGGGTTGTGCGGCCGGAAGCCGCCCTGCACCATGTGCCCGAAGTGCCCCTTGGGCTCCTCCCACATGAGGTTGCGCTCGTAGGCGCGGCCGACCATGTCCTGCACCACGTACTGGATCGCCACCTCGGTGCCGTCGTTGATGTGCTCGTGGTAGGCCCACGCCGGGCACACGAAAGTGTCGCCCTGGCGCCAGTCGATGCGCGTGCCCTCGACCACCGAATAGCCCCTGCCCGAGACGATGTGGTAGATGGCGAACGAGTTGTGCCGGTGCGGCAGGATGTGCTCGCCGGGGTTGATGCCCTGGATGCCGAGGAAGATGCCGGGCAGCGCGCCGGGGTTCTCGGCCGGCGTGTCGCCGTTCACCAGCGAGAGAAAGCGCCGGTCGGCGCGCTTCAGCGGATCGCGCAGCAGCTCGGCGAGCTTCGGCTGGATCTCCTCCATGCGCCAGATCGCGGGACGGATGTTCCGGGGCATGAGATGCGGGTAGTACTCGTCGTCGGTCATGAGCTTCGCCTCGGCGAGCTGCGGCTTGAGCGGCGCGTTCATGGGGCCTCCTCGATGGATGAGGGAACGAGCGTAGTGGTTTACGATGGCGCAAGCAATTTCATTATTCTGCAATTAGAGCAGACTGCGGCATGGCGAAAAATCAAGGTCTTGCGGGCGGCGCCGGGTTCGGCGCGGCGCTCGCGTTCCGGCGCCCGAAAGCGCGGCGCGGGCGCCGCGCCCAGGCCGGCATCCAGTCCCTCGAGGCCGGCATCGGCGTGCTCGGCCGGCTCGCCGCCGCCACGGCGCCGATGAAGCTGAAGGACATCGCCGCCGCGGCGCGCATGTCGCCCTCCAAGGCGCATCGCTATCTCGTATCGCTCTGCCGCACCGGCCTGGTGGCGCAGGACGCGGCCGATGCCGCGTACCGCCTCGGCCCCTATGCGCTCGACCTCGCGCTCGCGTGCCTGAACGGGCTGAGGCCGGTCAAGCTCGCTTCCGACGCGCTCGAGGCGATCGGCCGCGAGGCGGACCTCACCGTGGCGCTCGCGGCCTGGGGCAACCATGGCCCCACCATCGTGCGCATCGAGGAATCGCCGCACGCCGTGTCGATGAACGTGCGCGCGGGGACCGTGGTGCCGCTCACCCGCTCGGCGGCGGGCCTCGTGTTCGCCGCGTTCCTGCCGCCGCACCTCGTGCAGGGGCGCCTCGCCGAGGAGCTGCCCCGCGCCGCGGAGCGCCGCACCCTCGAAGGCACGCTCGAGCGCATCCGGGCAAGCGGCGTGGCCTCCGTGAAGCAGGCGCTGGTGCCCGGGACCGACGCGCTCGCGGTGCCGATCTTCGATCACCGCGGCGCGATCGCGCTCGCCCTGCTCGCGGTGGGCGCGAGCGGAACGTTCAGCCTGGCGGTGGAGGGCCGGGTGGCCGCGACCCTGGCGCGGCATGCGCGCCGGCTGTCGCGCGAGCTGGGGTATGCTGGCTGAATGAGCGGCCTCGCGTTGATCGTCGGCGCCGGCAGCGGGCTTTCAGGCTCGCTCGCGCGGCAGTGCGCCGCAGCCGGCATGCGCGTGGCGCTCGCCGCCCGCAACGTGGAGAAGCTGAAGGGCTTCAAGGAGGCGCAGCTCGTGCGCTGCGACGCCTCGGCGCCGGCCGACGTGCAGGCGCTGTTCGACGCCCTCGAGGCGCCCGAGCTCGTGGTCTACAACCCGAGCTACCGCGCGCGCGGGCCGCTGATTTCCCTGGACGCCGAAGAAGTGCGCCGCAGCCTGATGGTGACCGCCTACGGCGGGTTCCTCGTGGCGCAGGCGGCGGCGCGCCGCATGCTCGAGCGCGGGCGCGGCAGCCTCTTCTTCACCGGCGCCTCGGCGAGCGTGAAGGGCTACGCCGAGTCGGCGCCCTTCGCCATGGGCAAGTTCGCGCTGCGCGGGCTCGCGCAGAGCCTGGCGCGCGAGCTCGGACCGAAGAACATCCACGTCGCGCACTTCGTGATCGACGGCGGCATCCTCAGGCCCGGCGGCGACCCGCGCGCCGCCGCGCGCGGCGCCGACGGCATGCTCGACCCCGAGGCAATCGCGCGCACCTACCTGGACGTCCATCGCCAGCACCGCTCGGCATGGAGCTTCGAGGTGGACCTGCGGCCGTGGGCCGAGCGCTTCTAGTTCACTTCAGCATGGCGCAAGGTCGCACGGACATGGTCCCGATTATCCAATCGAGCGTCATGCTTTAGCCCACCGCTTCCGTGCCGCTGCAAGTGGTCCGGCAAGACGCTCGCGAATCTCGGTGACTACCGTGTTGAGCGTCGATCCGCTGAGGCGATTCCTTTTTAGGAATGCCTGCCACTGAGCTTGCTTGGCCGCATCACCTGCAAACCGATCGCTCAAGCCTGACGGCACGTCATCCGGCAGCGCGGTACGCCGCCGCTCGAAGGTTGCGGCAAGCGCATTCGCCAGCTCCGCCGCGCTCATCCTTTCTTCGCAGAGCAGTGCGTGCACATCGAAGTAGTCCTTCATGCGACTATTGCGCGCTCCGAGCAGCACCATGCCGTGCACCTTCTCTGCTACGACAGTCTCGCGTGGGTAAGCGCGCAGCCGCGGTCGCGGCAGGCCGAGTAGGCTCGGGTAGTCGAGCCACTGGGGGGCGGGCGTCACGGCGTCGCCGATGCCGATATCAACTTGGATGGCGAGTCGCGCCGTGCCGAGCTTTCCCCGCAGCGTCACCCGCTGTCCGCCATAGACATCCTCATCCCGAATCGGCGCCACGGCCACGGAACCGGGATCGAATGTCATGGCGTCGGGCTCCACCTCAACCTGGCAGACCTCGCGGAATACGTGCGTCAGCGGCTCATTAGACAAGTCGCCGAACCCTAGCAGGTCGGCGTCGCGAGTGGGGCGTATGGTTTCGCCGAGCCAGACCAGAAGCAGCAGCGCGCCCTTGAGGATGAACTGCTCGGAATAGCGCGATCGCGAAAGGCGGTACAGGAACCGCTCGACGCCGTAGCGCGCGAACACGAGGCCCGGGTCCAGTCCGGTCTCCTTCGCATGACGCGCGAGCCGTACCTGCACCGAATGTGCCAGCCCGTCGCGCTTGCTGCTCAAGCGGTCAGCGCCTCGAGATACGGGCGCATGACCCGCCTCACCCGGCAGATCTCCGCATAGCGGTCGAGCTCGTCCATAGTGAAGCGCTTCGCGCGCCAAGCCTCGCGGAGCGCCTCGAGCGAAACGTCGAGGCCGATCTTGTTTCGGTACTTGAAGCAATCTGCGAGCGTTTTCGCCACGGTGAAGATCCTCACCGGCCGCCCCTCGAGGACGCGGATTTCCACCCCTGTCGTCAGCGCCGCGCCGGAAAAGCGCACGATACGCAGCGGCGGGTAGCTCAGCCTTGGCCGCCACGCCCGACGGTCAAGCGCTATCCATACGTCTGCGGGCGTTTGGGTGCCGATGCCGTGATAGTGCAGCGCCGACAGGAGACAGATCACGCCTTGGGGTACCGCCGCCGCCGTTACGGCGAGACCATGATGCTCCGAGATTGGCTGCTCCGGCAGCCGATACACCCCGCGCGCAACCCGCTCGATCTGACCTTCGCCTACCAGACGGGTAAGCACCTGTCGATGAATTCCGGCGGTCGCCAAGTCGCGCGGTGTGACGCCCTTGCGGCGCGAGGCGAGCCTCAGCGTGCGGGCTCGATCGGATAGAGGCGGCATGTGACGAATCCTAGACATTCACATATAAATGTCAAGGATTTGCCACATCTCGCTTCTGCTCCGAGGCCTTCAGCGCCAGATCGCCTGCGCCGTTTCCACGAGCCGCGCGAGCTTGCGCTTCTGCAGGTCCTCGGTCATCGGATTGGGCAGCACGTTGAACTTGGACATCGCCGAGCTGCCGAAGCCGCACTGCGGGCAGAGGCCGAGCTGCTCGAGCGGCAGGTGCCGCGCCGCCTCGTCCACCTTGCGCCGCAGCGCGTCGGCGTCCTCGAGCGCGGGCCGCTTGGTGCTCACGAGCCCGAGAAACGCCATCTTTCCGCGCGGCAGGTGGCGCAGCGGCTGGAAGTCGCCGGCGCGCGGCGAGTCGTACTCGAGGAGGTAGGCATCCACGTCCAGGCCGCCGAAGAGGCGCTCGGCGATCGGGGCATAGCTGCCCTCGCCCATCCACAGGCCCTGCATGTTGCCGCGGCACAGGTGCAGCACGATGCGCATGTCCTTCGGGCGGCCGGCGACGGCGCGGTTGATGGCCGCGATGTAGGTGTCCACGAGCTTGTCCGGGTCCTCGCCCTGGCGGCGGGCGATGCCGCGGTTCGCTTCGTCGCAGCACAGCGTGAGGGGCACCTCGTCGAGCTGCACCATGCGGCAGCCGAGGTCCGCGAGGGCCGCGATTTCTTCGCGGTAGATGCGCACCAGGTCGTCCCAATAGGCGACCGGGTCAGGATAGATGGCGCGGTCCATCGCCTCGCCGAAGTGCCCGAAGTGCATGTGCGAGGGCGTGGGCATGGTGACCTTCGCCACGCGGCTCGTCACGCCCTGCAGGAAAGCGAAGTCCTCGGTGACGATGCCGCGCGTGCGCCTGAGCTTCTTCGTCGCCACCGGCGCCGGCGCCGGCGTCGAGACGCCCTCGTCGTTGTGGAACGTGAGGTAAGAGGGCTTGAAGGCGAAGCCCTCCACGGCCGCGAGGAAGCCGCGCGACCAGCCGCCGCGGCGAAACTCGCCGTCGGTCACATAGCGCAGGTCGAGCGCCTCCTGCAGGCGCACCGCGCCGCGGATCGCCTCGTCCAGGACGGCCTGGAAGCGGTCCTCGGCGAGCCTGCCCGCCTCGTGCTCGCGCCAGGCGTCCATGAGCGCGCCGGGGCGAACGAGGCTTCCGACGTGGTCGACGTGGGCTGCGGCATCCATGGGTCAGCGTTCTCCTGAAGAAGTCTTTCGTGCGGCGGCAAGCTCGTCGCGGAGGAGGTTCTTCTGCACCTTGCCGACGCCGCTCAGCGGCAGCGGCGCCGCGCGGAAGGTGATGGATTTGGGGCACTTGTAGCCGGCGATGCGGCCGCGGCAGAAGGCCAGGAGCTCCTGCGCGCTCACCGCCTGGTCCTTTTTCAGGACGACGATGGCATGCACCGCCTCGCCCCAGCGCTCGTCGGGGAGGCCGACCACGGCGCAGGCGGCCACGGCCGGATGAGCGGCAATGGCGCCCTCGACTTCGAGGGAGTACACGTTCTCGCCGCCGGTGACGATCATGTCCTTCAGCCGGTCGACGACGGCGATGTAGCCGTTGGCTTCCATCACGCCGACGTCGCCGGTATGCAGCCAGCCGTCGCGGACCACCTCGGCCGTGCGCGCCGGGTCGCGCCAGTAGCCCTCCATGAGCGCTTCCCCCGCGACGACGATCTCCCCGTCCTGCACCCGCACCTCGAAGCCCGGCAGCGCATGTCCCGCGGTGTGCAGCGGCCCGCCCGGCACGTGCGCCTCGGCGGGAAGCACGAGGCATGCGCCGGCGACTTCGGTCTGCCCGTAGAACTGCTGGATGCGCGCGCACGGGAAGGCGT
>DATLGR010000131.1:0-1980 GCA_035540415.1 Burkholderiales bacterium
GTCGGCGATCTCGCCGAAGCCCTCGTCGCGCGCCTGCTTCGCCATGCCCGGGTACATGTCGGTGTACTCGTGCGTCTCGCCCGCCACCGCCGCCTTCAGGTTGTCGCGCGTGCGCCCGATCGGCAGGTTGGTCGCCGGGTCACCCACCGCCTCGAGGTATTCGAGGTGCCCGTGCGCATGCCCCGTCTCGCCCTCGGCGGTGGAGCGGAACAGCGCCGACACGTCGTTCTGGCCCTCGACGTCGGCCTTGGCGGCGAAGTACAGGTAGCGCCGGTTCGCCTGCGACTCGCCGGCGAACGCGGCCTTGAGATTGTCGTGCGTCTTGGTTCCTTTCAACGCTTTCATCGCTGCCTCCTGGTGTGGACACCGCAGCCTACGGCTCCCGACCGCATAGTTCAAATGGAAAAAGTTTATGCGACTGATTGAACGACGCTATATGCGGCGCCGCCGGCGCGGCCATTCAGTCCGGCAGCACGGATTCCGCGCGAGGCAGCCGGACGCGTCGGTCGGCATGCAGGTAGCGAAACAGCTCGATCAACGCCTGACGGTAGACCTCGCGCTTGAACTCGACCACCGCGTCGAGCGGCGCCCAGTACTCGTGCCACCGCCAAGCATCGAACTCCGGATGGCCGCTCGCGCGCAGCTTCACGTCGCAGTCGCGGCCCACCAGGCGAAGCAGATACCAGATCTGCTTCTGCCCGCGGTAAGCGCAGCCGCCGTCTCTCGGGCGCCGCAGCCAGCGCTCCGGAACGTCGTAGCGCAGCCATTCCCGCGTGCGCCCGAGGATGCGCACGTGCGCCCGGCGCAGGCCGATCTCCTCTTCGAGCTCGCGGAACATCGCCTGCAGCGGCGTTTCGCCATGCTTGATGCCGCCTTGCGGGAACTGCCATGCGTGCTGGCTCACCCGCTTGCCCCAGAAGACCTCGTTCCTCTGGTTGGCGAGGATGATGCCGACGTTCGGCCGATAGCCTTCCTTGTCGAGCACCGCAGCGCCGCCTTCAGTTAGAATCTCCGGCGATTTTTCCACAGCCCACCGACAATTACAACGCCGGTGCGGACCCATGAGAACCTCCAAGTTCTTCATTGCCACGTTGAAGGAAGTGCCCGCCGAGGCTGAGGTCGCGAGCCATCGGCTCATGCTGCGCGCGGGCCTCATCCGCCGCCTGGCCGCCGGCGTGTATACCTGGCTGCCGCTGGGCGTGCAGGTCCTGCGCAAGGTGGAGGCGATCATCCGCGAGGAGATGAACCGCGCCGGCGCGGTGGAGCTGGTGATGCCGGTGGTGCAGCCGGCCGAGCTCTGGCAGGAATCGGGGCGCTGGCAGGCCTACGGCCCCGAGCTGCTGCGCTTCAGGGATCGGCACGAGCGCGACTTCGTGCTGCAGCCCACCTCGGAGGAGACGATCACCGAGCTCGCGCGCGCCGAGCTGAAGAGCTATCGGCGCCTGCCGGTGCACTTCTACCAGATCCAGACGAAATTCCGGGACGAGCGCCGGCCACGCTTCGGCATCCTGCGCGGGCGGGAATTCGTGATGAAGGACGGATACTCGTTCCACGCCGACTTCGCCGACCTGCAGCGCGAGTACCGCAACATGCACGAGACCTACACGCGCATCTTCAGCCGCCTGGGCCTGCGCTTTCGGCACGTCGCGGCGGACCCGGGAGCGATCGGCGGCACCGGCTCGCACGAGTTTCACGTGCTCGCCGACTCGGGCGAGGACGCCATCGCCTTCTGCCCGGCGTCGGAATACGCCGCCAACGTCGAGCTGGCCGAGGCGGTGTCCCCCGGCGCGCGGCCGGCGGCGAGCGAAGCGATGCGCAAGGTGCCGACGCCCGGCAAGACGCGCTGCGAGGACGTGGCGCAGCTCCTCGGCCTGGAGCTCGCGCGCACTGCCAAGGCCGTGGCCCTCATGAGCGGCGGCGAGCTGCACCTCGTCATGCTGCGCGGGGACCACGAGCTGAACGAGATCAAGGCGCAAAAGG
>DATLGR010000132.1:0-14047 GCA_035540415.1 Burkholderiales bacterium
TGCTCGCCGAGCAGACGGCCGCCTCGCTCGAGGCCGCCGATCTCATCCTGCGCGAGGCGCAGCAGCGCGGCAACGCGCGCGCCGTCGCCGCGACCCTGCCGCGGCTGCGCGAAGAGCTGGCGCACGTTCCGCAGATTGCCGCTTTCGTGGTGCTCGACGCGCACGGCGCGGTGCTGGCGCGCACCAACGACGCGCCGGCGGCCGACCCGGATTTCGCCGCAAGCCCCATCTTCACCGTGCACCGCGACGGTCAGGGGCCGGGCGTGTACCTGAGCGATCCGTTCCTCGGGGGACCCGAAGCCAAGAGCTGGCGCTTCGCGCTTTCGCGCCGCCTGGGCCCGCCCGGCGGCCCCTTCGCCGGCGTGCTGGTCGCCGTGGTCGAGGAGGAGAGTTTCGAGCGGCTGTACCGCGCGATCGAGCAGGACGCCGGCGGCTTCATCTCGCTGTTCACCGCCGAGGGCACGCTCATCACGCGTGCGCCCGATCCGGGCGGGCTACGCGGGCAGCGCTACCACAGCGACGAGATCCACGGCGCGGTGCAGCGCGAAGGCCGCTTCGCCGGCTGGGCGGCGAGCCCCATGCTGCAGGAGCCGGTGCTCCTGGCGGCGGCGGCGGTGCGCGGCTTTCCGCTGTTCGTGGCGAGCGGGAGCACCGGCCGGGCGGTATTCGCGCCCTGGCACGACCAGGCGCGGCTCATCGCGCTGCGCACGCTGCTCACCTCGGTGGCGATGCTCGCGCTGATCGGCCTGGCGGCCTGGGGGCTCGCGCGGCGCGAGCGGGCGCTCGAGCGCAGCGAGAAGCGCTTTCGCGCCATGATCGAGCGCAGCGGGGACGCGATCCTCCTGGCGCGTCCCCACGCGGGCGGCTTCGTCTACGCGAGCCCGGCGTTCGAGCGCCTGACCGGCTTCGGCCTCGAGGACATCATGGGCCGACGCGCCCGCGCCGTGATCCATCCCGACCATCTGCCGCTGGCGCGGCGCCTGCGCGACGAGACCCTGCGCTCGCCGGGCAAGGTCGCGATGCAGGAGATGATGGTGCGCCACCGCGACGGCTCCTGGCGCTGGGTGGAGACGATCGTGACCAATCTGCTGCACGAGCCCGACGTCAATGCGGTGGTGATGAACCTGCGCGACATCACCGAGCGCAAGGCCTCCGAGGCGGAGCGCGCGCGCCTCGAAACCCGGCTGCGCCAGGCCGAGAAAATGGAGGCGGTGGGGCGGCTCGCCGGCGGCATCGCGCACGACTTCAACAACATCCTCGGCGGCATCCTGGGCTATGCCGAGATGCTGGCGGAGGGCACCGCGCCGGGCACGGCGCACCGGCGCTACGCCGACAACGTGCTTGCCGCGGCGACGCGCGCCGCCGCGCTGGTCGACCAGATCCTGTCCTACAGCCGCAGCCAGCGCGGAAAGCGCGAGCCGGTGCAGCTCGAGCGCGTGCTGGCCGAGACGCTGGAGCTCGCGCGCGGCTCCATCGCCGCGGGCATCGAGCTGCGCAGCGAGCTGCCGCCGGCGCCGCTTTTCGTCGTGGGCGACGCTACGCAGCTGCATCAGATCGTCATGAATCTCTGCACCAACGCCGTGCACGCCATGGGCGAGCGCGGCACGCTGCGCGTGGCGCTCGACAGCGCCGATGCGGACGAGCCGCGCGCCTTCCGGCACACCACGCTGCATCCCGGGCGCTACGCGCGCCTCACGGTGCAGGACAGCGGCGCGGGCATGGACGAGGCCACGCTCGCGCGCCTCTTCGAGCCGTTCTTCACGACCAAGGAGGTCGGCAAGGGCACGGGCCTTGGATTGTCGCTCGTCTACGGCATCGTCACCGACGCGGGCGGCGCGATCGACGTGCAAAGCGCGCCCGGGCACGGCAGCACGTTCACGATCTATCTTCCGCGCGTAAATTCGCCGGCGCTCGACGAGGAAGCCGAGGCGGGCCCCATCCCGCGCGGCCGCGGCGAGCGCATCCTCGTGGTCGACGACGAGGACGCGTTGCTCGCCGTGACCTGCGAGGCGCTCAAGCGCCTGGGCTACGAGCCGGCGGGCGCACCCGACGGGCGCTCTGCGCTCGCCCAGTTCGACGCGGCGTCCGAACATTTCGCCGCGGTAGTCGCCGACGAAGTGATGCCCGGGCTCACCGGCACGGAGCTTGCCGCCGCGCTGCGCCAGCGCCGGCCGGACCTGCCGGTGGTCCTGGTGAGCGGCTATATCGGCCCGATGATGACCGAGCGCGCGCATGCCGCCGGGGTGCGCGAGATCCTGAAGAAGCCGCTCGGCTCGCGCAGCCTCGCCACCGCGCTCGCCCGCATCCTGGGCCGCGAGGCGTTGCGCGTGTAACCGCGCCCGCGCCGCGCGTAACGGCGGCGTCATGGGCGTGCGCGAGCATGGCGCCATGACCAAGCCCGACCCCTATTCCCACGTCGCGCTCGGCGTCGAGTGCGCCTGGGCGCCGGCGGCCGCGCCGCGCGCCCTCCGCGCGCCGCGGCTGCGGCGCCTGCTCGCCGCGCTGGCGCTCGCCTTGGGCCTCGCCGCCTGCGCCAGCCCCTATGCGCCCGAGGAATTCGATTTCACGGCGCTCACGCTCGAGCCCCTCGCGCTGCCGGCGCTCGCCGCGGGCGTCGTCGAGCTCGTCGAGCCGCTCGACAGGCGCGATCCGCATGCTCTGCTGCACGAATGGCGCGCCGCGCTCGAGCACCGCGCCAACCCAGAACCCATGGAGCGCCTGCACATCCGGCTCGACAGCGGCGCCGCGCTCACCGTGGTGCAGCCGAGCCCGCGGCGTTACCGGGCGGGCGAACGCGTCCGGGTGCTCGCCGCCGGCCCGCGCGTGCACGTCGAGCTGCAGTAGCGGCGGCACGCGGCTTGCTCCGCTGGAGGACAAACCCTTTCCGGAGCCCGCGCCATGGCCGATCGCGACTCGAACCCTTCCCGCAGCAGCAAGACCGCCCGCGGCGCCAGGAGCGCCGGTGATGCGCGGCGCGAGCCGGAGAAGCAGAAGGAGAACCAGCGCCGACTGGGCGTCGGGCCCGACCACAAGACGCCCGAGATGAAGAAAGGCAACCGCGGGACCTTTCCCTGAACGGCCATGCCGGCCGCCACGGTCGTCGGCATCTTCGACAACGCGCAGTCCGCGGAAAAGGCGAAGGACGAGCTGCTCGAGGCGGGCGTGGCGCGTCACCGCATCGTCGTGGGCGCGCTGCCGGATGCCGAGCAGTACGGCGACGACATTCCGGGCAGCGCCTGCATGGTGGCGGTGGTGGCACGCTCGCACGTCGACAAGCGCCAGATCGCCGATCTCCTGCTGCGCAGCGGCGCGCGCGGCACCATCGAGGCGCGCGCATAGCGCGATAATGGCGCCTGTGCGCTTCGAGAATACCTTCGTTCGCGATCTTCCAGCGGATCCCGTTGCGATCAACCGCCCGCGGGCGGTCGAGCACGCCTGCTACACGCGCGTGGCGCCGACGCCGGTGGCCGCGCCGCGCCTCATCGCGTGGTCCGAGGCGCTCGGGCGCCATCTGGGCTTCGAGCGCCCCCTCGAGGCGGAGGTGCTCGCCGGCAATCGCCTCCTGCCCGGCATGCAGCCCTACGCCGCGCGCTACGGCGGGCACCAGTTCGGCGTCTGGGCGGGGCAGCTCGGCGACGGTCGCGCCATCACCCTGGGCGAAGTGCTCGCCGCCGACGGCACACGGCACGAGCTGCAGCTGAAAGGCGCCGGGCGCACGCCCTATTCGCGCACCGCCGACGGGCGCGCGGTGCTGCGCTCCTCGCTGCGCGAGTACGTGTGCAGCGAGGCGATGCATTGGCTGGGGGTGCCCACGACGCGCGCGCTCAGCCTCGTGAGCACCGGCGAGCCGGTGGTGCGCGACATGTTCTACGACGGGCGGCCGGCGCCCGAGCCCGGTGCCATCGTGTGTCGCGTGGCGCCCAGCTTCGTGCGCTTTGGCAACTTTCAGATCCATGCCGCGCACGGCGAGCGCGAGCCGCTCGCGCGCCTGGCCGACTACGTGCTGCGCGAGCATTTCCCCGGCCATTCCTACGCAAGCTGGTTTCAGGAAGTGTGCCGCCGCACGGGCGGGCTGATGGTCGACTGGATGCGCCTGGGGTTCGTGCACGGCGTCATGAACACCGACAACATGTCGATCCTCGGCCTCACCATCGACTACGGCCCTTACGGATGGCTCGAGGGCTACGACCCGCAGTGGACCCCCAATACCACCGACGCGCAGGGCCGGCGCTACGCCTACGCCAACCAGCCACACATCGCGCACTGGAACCTGGTGCGCCTCGCCGAGGCGCTGCTGCCGCTCGGGGTGGAAGAGCCAGCGCTGCGCGAAGGCCTCGACCTGTACGCCGACACGTTCAACGCCGGCTGGAAGCGCGCGTTTGCGCAGAAGCTCGGCCTCGCCTCGCTCGATGAGGCCGGGGACGACGAGCTGGTGCGCGATCTTTTTCGCGCGCTCGGCGAGGCCGAGACCGACTTCACCCTGTTCTTTCGCGGACTCGCCCGCGTGCCGCTTCTCCCCGAAGGCGACGTGCTGGCGCCGCTCGCGCGCGCCTTTTACGCCGAGCCGCCGCCGAGCCTCGAGCCCTGGCTGCGCCGCCATGCCGCGCGGGTGCGCGCCGAAGGCGCCGACCCCGCCGCGCGCGCCGAGCGCATGGACCGCGTCAACCCCAAGTATGTCTTTCGCAACTATCTCGCGCAGCTCGCCATCGACGGGGTGGAGCGCGGCGACGCGGCTTTCCTCGAGCGCCTGATGCGCGTGCTCGAGCGCCCCTACGACGAGCAGCCGGAGCACGACGAGCTCGCCGCGCGCCGCCCCGAGTGGGCGCGCCACCGCCCGGGGTGCTCGGCGCTGTCCTGCAGCTCCTAGGCCGGCTTCCCGAAGCGGACGGGGGCGTACGGCGCCGGGTCCACGAACGGCGCCTCGCCGGTCATCAGCTCGGCCACCAGCCGCCCGGTGACGGCAGCGAGGGTGAGGCCATGGTGGGCATGGCCGAAGGCGAAGAACAGGTTCGCATGCCGCGGCGCGGGCCCGATCACCGGCAGCATGTCGGGTGTGCAGGGGCGCGCGCCCATCCAGGGCTCCGCGTCGAGGCGCTCCGCGAGCGGAAAGAGGTCGCGCGCGATCGGCTCGGCGCGCCCGAGCTGCACGGGCGTGCGGATCGCCTCGCGCAGCGCGAACTCGGCGCCCGTGGTCAGCCGGATGCCGCGGCGCATCGGCGCAAGGAAGTACCCGCGCTCCGTATCGAGCATCGGCGTGTTCAGGCGCGCCTCGCCTGCGGCCCGGTAGTGCATGTGATAGCCGCGCTTCACGGCCAGGGGCAGGTCGTAGCCGAGCGCCTGCGTGAGCTCGCCCGCCCAGGGCCCGAGCGCGACCACCGCGGCGCGAACCGACAGCGCGCCTTGCGCGGTGCGCAGGCGCCAGCCGCCCCCCTGCGGCTCGAGGCTCGCGGCGTTGCCCTGCACGAAGCGCCCGCCGAGGCGCTCGAACGCGCGCAGGTATGCGAGGCCCAGGCCCTGCGGATCGTCCACGCTCAGCGGATCGGGCCAGTACACCGCGCCGACGAGCACGGGCGCGAGATGCGGCTCGCGCTCCTGCAGCTCGCGCGCGTCGAGCCGCTGGTGGCGGATGCCGAATTCGCGCTGCCAGCGCTCCGCTTCGGCAAAGCGCCGGTCGCGCTCGCGCTCGGTGCGAAACACCTTCATCCAGCCCGAGCGGCGCAGCAGCGGCGTCGCACCGGCTTCCGCGGCGAGCGCCTCGTGCTCGCTCACGCAGTGCTCGATCAGCCTGGCATAGACGCGCGCCACCGCGGCATGCCGCGCCGGGCGCGAGTAGCGCCAGTACTGCCACAGGAACGGCGCGAGCCGGGGCAGCGCCGAGGGGTGGTAGTAGGCGTCGATGGTGCGGTTGAAGCCGTAGCGCACGAGCGCGCCGAAATCGTGTGGAAAGCCGTAGGGATAGACGCCCTCGCGCTGGATCAGGCCGGCGTTGCCGAAGGAGGTCTCCTCCGCCGCGCCGCGCCGGTCCAGCAGCACCACGGCCCGCGCGCGCTTCTGCAGGTGAAGCGCGACGCAGATGCCCACGATGCCGGCGCCCAGCACCACGATGTCAGCCCGCATTCCGCTACTCTATCGCATGGCCGTTTTGCACCTGGACGACGCCGCCGTGCGCCGGCACCTCGCGCTGGAGCCGCTGCTCGCGGCGATGCGCCGGGCGCTCGTCGAGCTCTCGGCGGGGCGCGCGGTGCAGCCGCTGCGCACGGTGATGGACGTGCCGCCGCAGGACGGGCTGCTCTTCCTCAAGCCCGCGCTCATCGGCGAGGCGCTCGCCACCAAGCTCATCACGCTCATGCCGCGCAACGCCGAGCGCGGCCTGCCGACGCTGCTCGCCACCATCGTGCTCATGGACCCGCAGACCGGCCGCGCGCTCGCCGTGATGGACGGCACGTGGATCACGGAGCTGCGCACCGCGGCGGTTTCGGCGGTGGGCGTGGATGCGCTCGCCAGCCGCGGGCCGAAGACCGTGGCCCTGCTTGGCAGCGGCGCGCTGGCGCGCAGCCACGCCCTCGCGCTGCGCGCGGTGCGCCCCGTGCGCGAGATCCGCGTGTGGAGCCGCAACCCCGCCAACGTCGCGCGTTGCGCGCGCGACATCGGTGCGGTGGCCTGCGCCAGCCCCGAGCACGCGGTGCGCGGGGCCGACATCGTGTGCACCGTCACCAACGCCTCCGAGCCGGTGCTCGAGGGCGCCTGGCTCGCGCCCGGCGCCCTCGTGTGCGCGGTGGGCGCGCCGCGCCCGACCTGGCGCGAGCTCGATGACGAGGCGATGGCGAACCTGCTGGTGGTCGACAGCCGCGAGGCGGCGCGGGAGGAGTCCGGCGACGTGATCCTCTCGGGCGCCGCGATCCACGCCGAGCTCGGCGAGATCCTCGCCGGCACGCGCCCCGCCCCGCCGCCCGGGGCGACGGTGGTGTTCAAAGCGCTCGGCCAGGCGGTGGAGGACGCCCTCGCCGCGCGCCTGGTCTACGACGCCGCCCGCGGTGGTTAGCACGGTCGACGTCGCCATCGTGGGCGCCGGCATCGTCGGGGCCTGCACCGCGCATTTCCTCGAGCGGCTCGACCCCGCGCTCTCGGTGCTGCTCATCGAGCGCGACCGCAGCTTCGCCCGCGCCTCCTCGGCGCTCTCCGCAAGCTCCATTCGCCAGCAGTTTTCCGTGTCGCTCAACATCCGCCTGTCGCGCTTCGGCCTGTCGTTCCTGCGCGAGATGGGCATCGCGCTGCACGAAGGCGGATACCTTTATCTCGGCGCGCGCGACACGCTCGCCCCGCTCCACCGCCTGCAGCGCGAGCAGGGCGCCGACGTGGCCCTGCTCGGCGCCGGCGAGCTCAAGGCGCGCTTCCCCTGGCTCAACGTCGCGGACCTCGAGGCGGGCTCGCTCGGGCTCTCGGGCGAGGGCTGGTTCGACGGCCCGGCGCTGCACGCGGCGCTGCTGCGCCGCCTGCGCGCCCCGGTGGTGCAGGCCGAAGCGGCGGGATTCGATCTCGTGGACGGGGCCGTGCGCGCCGTGCGGCTTCGCGACGGCAGCCGCATCGCCTGCGCGCACGCGGTCAATGCCGCCGGCCCCTGGGCGCGCGCCCTCGCCGCCGCGGCGGGCATCGACCTGCCCGTGCACGCGCGGCGGCGCACGGTGTTCGTGCTCTCCTGTCCGACGGCGCTGCCGCGCTGCCCGCTGGTGGTGGACCCGAGCGGCTTCTGGTTCCGTCCGGAGGGACGCTATTTCCTCGCCGGGGCCGCGCCGGCGCCGGCGGACGACGCCGACGATCTGCCGCTCGAGCCGAACTATGCGGAGTTCGACGAGGCGCTGTGGGGGCGTCTCGCGCATCGCGTGCCGGCGTTCGAGGCCTTGCGGGTGGAGCGCGCCTGGGCCGGCTACTACGACATGAACGTATTCGATCACAACGCCATCGTCGGCGCGCATCCGGCGCTGCCCAACCTGTGGTTCGCGGCGGGGTTCTCCGGTCACGGCCTGCAGCAGGCGCCCGCCGCCGGGCGCGCGCTCGCGGAGCTCATCGTGCACGGGGCCTTCCGCAGCCTCGATCTGGCGCCGCTCGGCTTCGAGCGCCTCATCCGCGCACAGCCGCTGCGCGAAGCGAACGTGATCGGCTGATCGCCACGCAGGCGAGCCCGGCGAGGGCGAGCAGCGCGAGCAGCGCGAAGCCGCCGCCGTAGCTCAGCCCGGCGCGATCGTGCAGCGCGCCGAACGCGGCGGGGCCGGCGACCACGCCGGCGTAGGTGACGGCAAGGCTCCCGCCGGTGGCCATGCTGATGCGGCCGGGGCTTTGCCGGGCGATGATCGCCATGAACACGCCGTTCCAGCCCATGGCGCTGAAGCCGAACAGCGCCGCCGCGGCGGCCACCAGCGGGGTGGGCCAGCCCTCGTGGATGGCGGCCGTGACGAGCGCGCCCAGCACGCTCATCGCGCCGAGCGCGATCAGGGCGCGCGTGCCGGAGCGCAGCCGGTCGGCGAGCCATCCCCAGGCGAGCCGCCCGAACGCGCCGGCGGCGTGCGTGAGCGCGAGGATCGACCCGGCGAGGACCAGCTCCAGCCCCACCTCGGCGACGAGATAGGTGACGAGGAAACCGGTGAGGCACAGCTGCACCGCCGAGTACAGGAACGATGCCCCCGCCAGCCAGCGCAGCACCGGATTCGCCCACACGAGCGCGAGGCTCGCGGCGGGCCCCGCGAGCAGCGGCGCGCCGGGCTCGCGGTCGTCGTCCCAGCGCCGGCGCGCGCCCTCGCTCGCGATGGCGAAGACGCCGAGCGCGAGCGCGCAGGCGGCGAGCGCCGCACGCCAGCCCAGCCCGAGCGCGACCGGCGGCACGAGCAGGCCGGCGAGCACCCCGCCGATCGGCACGCCCGATTGCTTGAGCGAGAACAGGAGGTTCATGTGGCGCGCGCTCGGCGCGCGCGAGAGCAGATGCGACGCGGCGGGGTTGGTCATGCCGTACCCCAGGCCCATGACGAGCGCGCCGGCGGCGAGCGTCGCCAGCGTGCCGAGCGCCGAGAGCGCGCATCCCGCCGCGGCGAGCGCGAGCGCGAGCTGGCTCGTGCGCATCGCGCCCAGGCGCCGCACCAGCGCGCCGCCGACGAGCGCCGAGAGCATCGCCGAGAAGAAAATCGCGCCCACCTGGTAGCCGATGAGCGCGGCGCTGACCCCGAGATCCTGCGCCGCCTTGGGCGCCACCGCGGCGAGCGCCAGGGCCCCGAGCGTGGTGAGCGCCTGCGTCGCCGTGGTGACGGCGAGCACCGGGACGAGGGGAAGCGGGCCGCTCAGCGGTCGCTGCGGCGCCGCCGCGGCGCGGCTTCCTGCGCCTGGATGCGGCGGTCGTGCTCCTGAAGGATGAGCTCCACGGCCTTCTCGAACATGGGCCGCGGCGGGCCGGCACGGCCTGCCAGCCACTGCGAGAGGGCGGTCTCGTCGCTGCCCAGGTGGCGGGCGAGCGCCGCGCGACCGCCGACGATCGCCTCGCACTGCTGCAGGATGCGGGCGCACATCTCGGCGTAGCGCGGCTTCTGCTCCACGGGCGGGCTTCCTTTCGGCTGGCGATTCTACAAGGGCAATCCGGCAACCGCCGGGCAAGCGTCGTGCCGGGTGTCGCCGCGGCACGGCAGTTGCTGCGGCTCCGCTAGCCGGCGCGCACCGCCGGACCCGCAATTTACGTGCAACGTCTTGCCCAAGGAGACCGAGCAATGAAGAGCAGTGTTCCATTGAACGTGACAGGAGCCGCCGTGGCGCTGGCGCTGGCCGCGCTGACCGGCACCGCCCAGGCCAAAGCGCCGGGGTACGTGGCGGATGCGCGAGGCCAGGCTTTCACCTCGCCGTTTGGCCAGTGCTGGAGAACCGCCGACTGGACACCGGACAAGGCGATGCCGCCCTGCGACGTGGTCGCGACCGCCGGCCCCACCGCAGTGTCGGCCGCCGCCCCGCAGCCGCTCGCGCAGGCGAGCCCGGCTCCCGAGCGCCAGCAACTCGCGCAAGCGCAGCCGGCCGCCGCCCCTGCGGTGCGTGCCACCACCGGGCCCGCCCCTGTCGCGGGCACCGCGCCGGCCCGGGTCACGGGGTACGTCGCCGATGCGCGGGGCCAGGTGTGGACCACGCCGTTCGGGTTGTGCGTGCGCACCACGCAGTGGAGCCCTGCCAATGCGGTCGCCCCCTGCGACACCGTCGCGGTCGTGCAAGCCGCGCCCGCGCCCGTGGTCACCCTCGCGCCGGAACCGCCCAAGGCGGAGCCGCTCGCCAAACCCGAGCCCCCGGTCGTAATCGAGCGCACGCCCATCGTGGTCGCGCCCGTGACGCCGGCGCCGCAGCCGCCCCTCATCGAGAAGATCGACGTCTCCACCGACGTGCTGTTCGAGTTCGACCGCGCCGAGCTGCGCCCGACGGGGCGCGAGCGCCTCGCCGAGATCGCCGAGCGCGTCAAGGGCGCCGAGGTCGAGCAGATCGTGGCCATCGGCCATACCGACCGCATCGGTCCGGAGGAGTACAACATGGGCCTGTCGGAGCGGCGCGCCGAGGCCGTGCGCGAGTTCCTCGTGACGCAGGGGATCGATCCCAAGAACATCCGCACCGAGGGACGCGGGCCGACCGAGCCGGTGACCGGCGGACAGTGCAAGGGCCTGCGCGGCGACAAGCTGATCTCGTGCTTGCAACCCGACCGGCGCGTGGAAATCGAGGTGCGCGGCACGCGCGAAGTGGCGGCGGGCGAGGCTCCCGCAGCCGCCGGCGCCGGCGCCACGCGATAGCGCCTCGTTGCTCCATCGGGCGGCCGCACCCCACGGTGCGGCCGCCTTCGCTTCGGGCCGCCGCGCGGCGCGTGCTACACTGGCCGCGTCCGTTCCAGGAGAGTCGCCGCGTCGCGCGGCGCCGCCGAAGGCGCAATCTCCCATGACCGCTCAGGCCCCCGGACTGGCGCGGACTGTCAGCCGAGTCTGGAGAGCAGCGGGTCGCCCGATCCGCTCACCGAAGGAGCAACGCCGCGCCTGCCGCGGCCGAATCTCTCAGGTACAGGGACAGAGGGAGCGGCGATCTCAACGGAGCGCGCTGCCATGAAAATCCTCGTCCTCGGCGCCGGCGTCATCGGCGTCACCACGGCCTGGTTCCTCAGCAAATCCGGCCACGACGTCACCGTCGTCGAGCGCCAGCCCGCCGCGGGCCTCGAAACCTCGTTCGCCAACGGCGGGCAGGTGTCGGTTTCCCACGCCGAGCCCTGGGCCAATCCGGCGGCACCGCTCAAGGTGCTGAAGTGGCTCGCGCGCGAGGATGCGCCGCTGCTCTTTCGCCTGCGGGCCGACCTGCGGCAATGGCTGTGGGGGCTCGCGTTCCTGCGCGAGTGCACCCCGGCGCGCACCCGGCACAACATCCGCCAGCTCGTGACGCTCGGCCTCTACAGCCGCGCCACGCTGCAGGCCCTGCGCGCCGAGACCGGCATCGAATACGACCAGCTCACGCGCGGGATTCTGCATTTCTACACCAGCCGGGCCGAGTTCGAGGCCGCGGCGGAACCTGCCCGGGTGATGCGCGAGCACGGCTGCGACATCGAGCTCGTCGATGCCGCGCGCTGCGTCGAGATCGAGCCGGCGCTGGCCGCCGCGCGGCCGCTCCTCGTGGGCGGCAGCATGACCACCACTGACGAGTCGGGCGACGCGCACAAGTTCACCCAGGGGCTCGCGGCCCTCGCACAGGCGCGCGGCGTGCGCTTTCGCTTCGGCGAGACCGTGCGCGGGCTGGTGCGCGCGGGGGGGCGCATCGAGGCGGTGCAGCTCGCCAGAGGCCACGCCACCGCGGATGCGTACGTGGTGTGCCTGGGCGCGTACAGCCCGCTGCTCACGCGCGCGGTGGGGGTGCCGCTCAACATCTACCCGGCGAAAGGCTACTCCGCGACCGTGCCGGTGGCGGACCCTGCGCGCGCCTACACCGTCTCGCTCACCGACGACGAATACAAGCTCGTGTTCTCGCGTCTCGGCGACCGGCTGCGCATCGCCGGCACCGCCGAGCTGAACGGCTACGACACCGCGCTGAACGAGGTGCGCTGCCGTGCGCTCCTCGCGCGCACGGAGGCGCTGTTTCCGGGCGCCGCCGATTTCGGCCGCGCGCAGTTCTGGACCGGGCTGAGGCCCGCGACGCCCTCCAACGTGCCGGCCATCGGCGGCACGCGCTATCCGAACCTTTTCGTCAACACGGGGCACGGCACGCTCGGGTGGACGCACGCGTGCGGCAGCGCGCGCGCGCTCGCGGACATCGTCTCGGGACTCGAGCCGGAGATCGACTTCGACTTCCGCCTCACCACAGCGCCCGGCTCGCGAGCCGCGCGCCCTGCGCGAGCGACTCGAGTTTCGCCCACATGATGGAGGAGTGAACGCGGCGGTGGAACGGGCCCTGCGCGAAGCCGCAATCGGTGCTCGCGAGGACGCGTTCGCGGCCCACGAGCTTCGCCAGGCGCACGATCCCGTCGGCCACCAGCTGCGGGTGCTCCACCACGTTGGTGGCGTGGCTGATAAGCCCGGGCGCGAGCACCTTTCCGTCGGGCAGCTTCACCCGCTCCCACACGCGCCACTCGTGCGCATGGCGCGGGTTCGCGCCCTCGATGAGGTAGGTGCCCGCCTTTACGCGCAGAACGAGGTCGACGATCTCCGCGAGCGGCACGTCGGTGGTGTGCGGCCCCGGCCAGCTGCCCCAGCACACGTGGTAGCGCACGCGCTCCTCGGGGATGCCCTGCAGCGCGTGATTGATGGCCTCGACGTTCCTGGCGACCCAGCTTCGATACTCGGCGAGCGAGGCCGGTGGCACCATGCGGTCGTAGGTGACCGCGAGCCGCGCGTCGTCGAGCTGCACGTACAGGCCCGCCTGCACGATGGCGCGGTACTCCGTGCGCATCGCCTCCGCGATCGCATAGAGCAGCGCCTCGTCGGTCTTGTAGTACTCGTTCTTGCGGTCCGGGATCACGCTGGTGGGCGAGGCGACCGGCAGGAACCCCTCGGCGGCGCCGGCGCCGGCGAGCGCGTCGCGGAAGTTGGCGATGTCGCGCGCGAGCTCGGCCTCGCCGGTGTAGGCGATCGGCCCCACGCACACCGCCTGGCCGGCGCTCGCGCCCACCACCGCGGGCGGGCCGTCGGCCGCGTCCAGTTCGCGGTAGAAGTCGGCGAAGCGCGCCCGGTCGGCACCGCGGCTGTAGCCGTGCTCCCCCGGGCGCACCGGCCGGCGCTCGAACCCGGACAGGCGCTCGAGCGCATACTGCGACCAGCTGATGGTCTTGCCGAACTCGCCGTCGCTGGGCAGGTCGATGCCCGCCTCGATCTGGCGGCGTACGGCGCCGGCCACGGAATTGCGCAGGCAATTGGCGTAAGCTAGGGCATCGTAGGGCTCCCCGGCCTGCCGCAGGCGGAGAAACTGCTGCAGCTCCGGCGGCCGGATGAGGCTGCCGACATGCGTGGTGCGGATGCGCGCGGCGTTTGCCATGTCGAGGAACTGTAGGAGCGATCGGAAGTCGACACACTAGCAGTGAGGAAAGCAACTCTCTACAGCCGTTCCACCCGCGCGCGCCCGCCGGCCTCGCCGCGCGCCACCGCACCACCCTCGCCTTCGTGGCCGGGCTGGCGGTCGCCGCGCTGCTCGTGCTGCTGCACGGCGCCGGCGCGCCCGGGCAGCGGCCGCTCACGCAGCAGGACATCGATGCCGCCGTGCTGCGCACGCTGGAAAACACCACCTTGCCCTCGCGCATGGCGAAGGCCTTCGAGATCATCCGGCCCTCGGTGGTGCGCGTGCGCGGGCTGCACGTGGGCAGCGATGGCGAGGAAGTGGAAGCGAGCGTCGGCACGGGCGTGGTGATCGTGGACAGTGGCGTCATCCTGACCAACCTGCATGTCGTGGCCGCGGCGTCCAAGCTGAGCCTGGTGTTCTTCGACGGGCTGGAGTCGGAGGCCTCGGTGGTGGGCCTGCATCCGGAGCAGGACCTCGCCGTGCTGCAGGCGAAAACGATCCCCGACGATCTCAT
>DATLGR010000133.1:0-5043 GCA_035540415.1 Burkholderiales bacterium
CCGAGGAGCACCTCGCCGACTTCCCGGCGTGGGCCGGACCGTTCGCGCACCGCGACAACCTCGAGCTCGCACGCCTGCTCACCGCACATGCGGCCGGCGCGCTCGCCTGGCTGCGCGCCTCGGGGCTCGAGTTCTATGGTCCGCTGGAGGAGCCGCCGCATCGCAAGCCGCGCATGCACAACGTGCTGCCCGGCGCCGGGGCCTTCGTCTACCACCTGTCGCGGCGAGCAAGACGGGCCGGCGTCGAACTGCGCCTCGGGACCCCGGCACTGCGCCTTCTTCGCAGCGGGACGCGCATCACCGGAGTCGAGACGCCTGCAGGTTGCGTAGAGTCGGCGCGCGGCGTAATCCTGGCGGGCGGCGATTTCAACGCCAGCACCGAGTTCCGCCGCGAGTTCGCAAGCCCCCTTCACCTCCCGCTGCCCGCGGTGAATCCCGGCGCCACCGGCGACTGCCACCGCATGGCGCGCGAGATTGGCGGGGTGATCGTCAATGGAGATCTCGCGTTTGGCGAGCCACGCTACCGCTTCCCGCCGCCCGCTCGTCCGCCCTGGTGGACGCGCCTGCCGCCACATCGCGCGCTGACCACGCCGATGCGCTTCGCGCTACAACGAATGCCGGGAGCGCTCGTAAGGCCTTTCGTCCTCGGCTTTCTCACCACGGCGCTTGCCCCGGAGGCGGCGCTCTTCG
This sequence comes from Burkholderiales bacterium, assembly GCA_035540415.1. GTDB lineage: Bacteria > Pseudomonadota > Gammaproteobacteria > Burkholderiales > SG8-39 > SCGC-AG-212-J23. The sequence goes on from DATLGR010000133.1 coordinate 691, forward strand.
CCCACGGCGCGCTTCTGGTCAATGCGCGGGGCGAGCGGGTGGCCCTCGATGGCACCCACCTGGGCAGCGCCATCGCCACGCAGCCGAACGCCGAAGCCTTCGCGTTCCTTGACGGTGCCGCGATCGAGACGTTCTCACGCTGGCCGCGTTACGTGTCGACCGCACCGGGCATCGCCTATGCGTACATCGACGACTACCGACGCACGCGGCCCGACCTCTGCACGAGCGCCGATACACTGGACGGGCTTGCCCGGAAACGTGGCATGGACGCGGGCTGCCTGCGCGAAGCGGCGGCCGGGCGCGCCATCCGACCGCCCTACCTGCTGCTAGGTCCGATTCGCGCCACCACAGTGCTCGCCGACGGTGGGCTTGCCGTGTCAACGCGGCTCGAGGTGCTGGACGGCGCCGGCGCCGCGATTCCCGGGCTTTATGCTGCCGGCGCGACCGGCCAGGGTGGGCTTCTTCTGCGAGGCCATGGCCACCACCTCGCCTGGGCCTTCGTGTCCGGCCGCCTCGCCGGCGAATCTATTGCGGGCTGACCGGACTTCAGCGCTTGTGCGCGGTCGGCACGGCGCCGCTGAGGTTGGCGTCGTAGCCCGGCAGCACGCGCGCGTCGATCACCACGACCTTGCCGTCGCGGGCGAGCGCGAGACCGCGCTCGATCGCCGGCTGCACTTCGTCGAGCTTCGCCACCGGGCCGATGCCCTCGGCGCCCTGCGCGCGCGCGATCGCCGCGATGTCGATTTCCGGGTCGATCATCTTCTGCCCGATCCACTTGTTCTCCACCGGGCGGCCGCGCTCCTTCGCCACCCGCTCCTGGTGCACTTCGTCGTTGTAGAACGAGCGGTTGTTGCACACGATGAAGAGCGCGGGCAGCCGATAGTGCACGGCGGTCCAGATGGCGGTGTTCGCCATGAGGAAGTCGCCGTCGCCCACGATGCCGACGGCGAGTCGGCCGGTGCCCTGCAGGGCGAGCGCCGCGCCGACGACGAGCCCCGGCCCCGCGCCGACGCCGCCGCCGCCGTCACCGCCGAGGTAGTCGAGCGGGTGGCGGAAGTGGCGGTAGGCGCCGTTCCAGCCGAGCGGCAGCTTCGCGATGCACAGCTCCATGCCGCGCGCGGCGGCCTCGAGGGCGTTCGCCACCGCGAGCAGGCTGACATCGGTCGGGGCGGGCAGCGCGGCCGGCGCCCCGGGCGGCGAAGCGCGCCGCTCGCGCGCGCTGCAGGCCTCGAGGAGGATCGGCACCGCGACGTCCGGCTCGGTGAGCAGCGCGATATCGGTCGGCGGCAAGCCCTGGTAGTCCATGCTCCAGCCGCGATGCAGGTGCATGTCGCAGGAGACGTTGATCACCTTCGCCCGGACCGGCGCGCCGGCGTAGGCCTGCTTCAGCGTGCCGGCAAGGTCGTTCCAGTCGAGCGCGAGGATCACGTCGGCCTCGCGCAGCGCCGCGGCGGGCGCCGCGCCGAGGAACACCCCCGGCGGCCCCACGTGCAGCGGATGGTCGGTGGGGAAAGCGGCCGCAAGCTTGAGGTCGGTGGCCACCCGCGCCTGGAGCTTCTCGGCGAGCGCAACCCGCGCGCGCCAGCCCTCGAGCGAGCGCGAGCAGCGTCCGGCGAGGATGAGCGGCGCCTTGGCCGACGACAGCAGCCCGGCGGCCTGCGCCACGAGGGCGCGCGGCGGCTCGGGAGCCGGCGCGGGCGCGAAACGCGCGGGATCCGGCACCGCGGGCAACTCCGCGAGCCGGTCTTCCTGCACTGCGGCGTCGAGGTTGATGTACACCGGCCCGCGCGGCGCGGTGTTGGCGAGCTGCGCGCCGCGTAGCAGAGCCTCGTAGGCCGCCGGCACCGAAGCCGGCTGGTTGTCCCACTTGGTGTAGTCGCGCACGAGCGCGCCCTGGTCGGAGGCGGTATGGATCCAGTCGATCCACGGCCGGCGCCGCGCCGCATCCCAGGGGCCGGTGGCGCCCAGCAGCAGGATCGGCACGCGGTCGCACCAGGCGTTGAAGATCGCCATGGTGGCGTGCATGAGCCCGACATTGGAGTGCACTACGGCCCCCATCATGCGGTCGGCCGCGCGCGCGTAGCCGTGCGCGATCGCCACCGCGACCTCCTCGTGGATGCACAGCAGCATCTGCGGGCGCTCGTTGCCCAGGTAGTTCACCAGGCTGTCGTGCAGCCCGCGGTAGCTCGCGCCCGGATTGAGCGCGAGGTAGGGCACGTCGAGCGCGCGCAGCATCGCCGCCATGGCGTCGCTGCCCCACACCTCCTGCTGGCGCGGCGAAGGCTGTGGCTGCTCGATGCCGGCAAGCGGCTGCGGATCTTTGGCGTTCATGAAATCCTCGACTGGAATCCTATCGTACGACCATAAAATGCGGCGGTCTCGCACCGCGCCCGGGGCGATTGTCGTGCACGGCGGCGCCTGGCGCTCGCACGTTTCGCTCGGCGTGCCGGAGGCGCGGGGCGGTGCTAGGCATTACGCTGGTTAGTACCGGTGAGGCCAGTCGGGCCTGAACTCCGCGAGGATAACTCTGCCGTCCCCGCCTAACTCCCGGCTTGAGTAGTAGATGGCGCAGACGGCTCGCGCGCCGGGCTCGCTGCCCGATGGCTCGGCGAGCGCGCTGGCGATCGTCTTGAGCGTCTTATCGTCCACCAGCTCGCTCAGCCGCTGCCGCGCGTCCGGCGCTACGCCGCCCGGCTGCATTTCGTACGCCTCGTAACGGCTGATCACAGCCTTGATGTCCTCGCCTTTGGCCGAAGCGCAAAAGGCCGCCACCCGCTCTGCCGCCGGTCGGCCATCAGGACAGCCGCCCAGGAGCATGCACACCCCCAGCATGCCGAGCAAGCAAATTCGCGAGCTGGCCATCAGCCCCCCGTCGCCGCAGGGTACGGCAGCGGAGCCACCAGAACCTTGTCGACGCGGCGCTCGTCCATGTCGACCACCTCCCAGCGCCAGCCCAGGCAGTCGAACGCGTCGCCTGTCGCTGGCAGCCTCCCCAGCTGCTCCATGATGAAACCGGCGACCGTGTGGTAGGCGTCTGCCTCTTCGCCAGGCAGCGGGTCGTCGATCTCCAGCGTGCTCTTGAGGCGCTCGATGGTAACGCTGCCGTCGATGAGCCAGGAACCGTCGCTCCGCAGGACCAGATCGTGCGCGTCTTCTTCCTCGGCGGTGGCGATGTCGCCCACCAGGGCCTCCATGACGTCGTTCACCGTCACGAAGCCGTCGACCGCGCCATGCTCGTCGATCGCGACGGCCGCCGTCTGCCGATGCTTCCTGAACAGCTCCACGAGCTCCATCGCCGAAAGCCGCGTCGGCACGAAAAGCGCCTTGGCCATGTGCCGTCCCAGATCCATGGGACGGCCGGCGAGCGCGTCCGCCAGAAGATCGCGAGCGAACACGATGCCTTCGAGGCGGTCCGGCCCGCCCTTCACCACCGGGAAGCGCGAGTGACCGTGCTCGACGATGCGGCGGGCATTGATTTCCCAGGGCTCGTCGGGGTCGAGGCAGACCATCTGGGAGCGCGGCGTCATGATGCCGCCCACCCGTACGTGGTCGAAGCGGAATACCCGGGCGACGAGCTTTCGCTCGTGCTGCTCGAAAATCCCGGCTTCCTCGCCCTGCGCCATCAATACCTTGATCTCTTCCTCCGTCACCGGCGGCTGCTTGAAGCCGCCGACCCGAAGCAGCTTGAGAACCGCGTCCGTGGTCAGGCTCAAGGCCCGTACGACCGGGTACGCCAGCTTGGACAGCAGCTGCATGGGCCTTGCGATCAGGCTGGCAATCGCCTCGGGATTGAGCAGGGCCAGCCTCTTCGGCACGAGCTCGCCGACGATGAGCGACGCCAGCGTGATGCCGCCGACAACCAGGGCGGTCGACAGCACGTGCGCGTGCGTGGCAAGCCACGGCCATTGGGACAGCCATTGCGAGACGCCGGCCGAGAGCGCCGCTTCGCCGAAGGCGCCGCTCGTGATACCGATGAGCGTGATGCCGACCTGGATCGTGGAAAGGAAGTTCGAGGGCTCATTGGCGAGCCCCAGCGCCGCCGACGCGCCAGGCCGGGCGTCGTCCGCGAGCTGCTGCAGTCGCGCCTTGCGCGAGCTGACGACGGCCATCTCCGACATCGCGAAGACGCCGTTCATTACGATGAGGCACGAAAGGATCACGAGCTCCACGGGGCGGCCCCTTTGAGTGACGACGCGCGCGACCGGCAGGGAACCGGTCTCGGGGAAAGGCGGTGGCGCGGGAATGTCAGCGGCGGCGGACTGGGATCCGCCGCCGGTCTACTGCCTGAATCCACGAAAAGGGTGTCTGGAACGCAACGGGCGACATGATATCGTAGCCGTCGCCTGCGGCATG
>DATLGR010000134.1:0-7125 GCA_035540415.1 Burkholderiales bacterium
TCGACATCCCGGGCTCCGCCGCGCCGCTGTTTCTAGGACACGGCGGGGAAGCCGACGGGCACGGCGGCCATGGGGGTCATGGTGGTCACGGCGCGGCGGAGCCCGGGATGTCGATGGCAGAATTCAAGGAGCTCAGCGACGACTTCGTCAAGGCCTACGCGCAGCCGGATGGCAGCGTGCGGCCGTCCAACGATGGTCACGGGCCGGTGGACGTCTATCTCTCCGCCTTCCTCTGGGGCTATGCGCCGGCGGTGCTGCGGCTCGAGGCGGGCACGCCGTACCGCTTCCAGATGATGGCGCTCGATGTGGCGCACGGCGCGTCGATCCAGCTCGGTAGCGGCTCGCGCATCATCCGCCTGCGTCCAGGCTCGCTGGTCGAGCAGGAGCTCACCTTCCAGGCGCCGGGCGAGTACCTCGTCTACTGCACGATCTACTGCGGGCTGCCCCACGACCGCATGCAGGGCAAGATCATCGTCGAGGAGCGGCGCGCATGAGCCAGAATGGTCTCGTCAGCGGCGTGGCCGCGCTTCCCGAAGCCGACAAGCGCCTGCTGAAGCTGTTCTTCGCCGCCGCGCTCGGCGCGCTCGGCCTCGGCGTGCTGTTCGGCGCCTCCACGGCGCTTGCCCGCGCCGGCTTCGTCGATCTCGGTCCGCTCGCCGGCTACCGCGCGATGAGCGGTCACGGCGTCACGATCTTCTTCTATTGGCTGTACTTCGCGCAGGCCGGGCTGCTGCTCGCGCTCGCCGCCGCTTATGGCGCGCCGCGCGCCGGGTTCGCCCTGCGGCCCCTGGCGGCGAGCGGCGTTGCGCTCATGGCCGCGGGACTCGCCGCCAGCCTCTACGCGCTGTACGGCGCAATGCCGCTCCTCTACGACGCGCCGCCGGAGCTCGCGCGCGAGCCTTCGCCCGCGGTGGCCGCGTTCTATGCCGGTTACCTTGCCCTGTCGGCCGGGCTCTTCTGCGTCGCGGCGGCGGCGGTGGCGACGACGCTGCGGCCGCTGGCGCGCGGGGAGAGCTGGTCCGTCGCGAGCTTTGCTTCCGTGGCCTGGGCGGGACTGTTGATGGTCACCGCGATCGCGGCGTTCACTGCGTTCGGGCCGAGCCTAATGTGGGCGCTCGGCCTCGGCACGATGCCGACGAACTACTCGACCGCCTGGCACGTGCTCTTCCACAACATGCACTACCTGCCGCTCATGGCCACGGTGCTTCTGTGGTACGTGCTCATCGAAACGTTGACCGGCGTGAAGTCGATCCTCGGGGCGCGCTTCTCCAAGATCGTATTCGCGAGCTACCTTATCCTCGTGCCGCCGACCTCCCTCTACCACATGTTCCTTGAACCGGACCTGGCCGAGCCGGTGCGCGTCGTGGGTTCGTTGCTGTCGCTCTTCATCAGCGTGCCCACCGTGCTGGTCTTCCTGGTGATCGTCGTGTCCCTCGAGGCGCATGCCCGCGCGCAAGGCGCGCAAGGACTTTTCGGCTGGATGCGGATGCTGCCGTGGCGCAATCCCGCCATGTCAGCGATCGGCTTCGCCGCGGCTAACCTTGCGCTCGGCGGCGCGCTGTCCTTCGTGCTGATCCAGGAGAAGCTCGCGCCGCTGCTCTCCGACACGTTCTTCGTGCCGGGGTATTTCCACTTCCTCACCGTGGGCACGGTGACGCTCACCTTCCTGGCCGCGCTGGTGTACGCGTTGCCCGCGCTGACCGGGCGCGCGCTCGGGCAGCCGGGATTGCTGCGCTGGCTGCCGCCGCTCGCCACGCTCGGGCTCGTGCTCTTCGGCACGGCGGGAGTGACGGCCGGGTATCTCGGTGTGCCGCGCCGCGTGCTCGACGTGAGCTACGCGGGCGACGCCCCGGCCGCGTGGGGAACGCTGATGTCGATCGTCGGCGTCGGCGGCCTGCTGATGACCGTCGCGCTCGGCCTGTACGTACTGGTGCTCGCGCTGAACCTCCTGCCGTTGAAGCGGGGCGCTGGCGCAGCCTATCCGGAGGTGCGCTGGGGTGGCGAGGTGGCGCTCGACGCACGCGCCTGGACCGGCCCGCTCGCGATCGCCGTGCTGCTCGCGCTCATGGTGGTCTTCAGCGTCGGCGCCTTCGAGCTCATGAAGGCCCTGCCGCTGGAGGCGATCGGCGGTGCTGCCCATCACTAGGAGCCAAGCATGAGCGAGGACAGCTTTCTTTTCATCGCCGTCTTTGTCGTCTGGGCGGCGCTGGCGGTGGTCTACGCCACCGTTCCGCTCTTCCACATGCCGGAATACGCGGTGGTTTGGGGATGGGGGGCGGTGATTTTTCTGGTCCTCGGCGTGCTCGCGGCGCGCCGGCGCAGCCGCAGGTGAGCGCAATGTCCGAGCGTCGCGAAATGCGCAAATCCGGCGAGATGGCGCGGCTTGCCGCGATCGCCAGGGTCGCGGCCGCCAAGGGCTGGGGGCCGTACGCCGAGCGCCTTGGGCTCGCTGGGCACGCGGCCGAGGCGCCGCAGGAGCCGAAGAGCAATAACCGTCGACTGCGCGAAGCGCTCGAGGAGCTCGGGCCGACCTTCGTCAAGTTCGGCCAGATGCTTTCGCAGCGCGACGATCTCATCGACGGGGAGCTCGCTTCCGAGCTGCGCGGGCTGCAGGATCGCGCCGGCTCCTTTCCCGCCGAGACCGCGCGGCGCATCATCGAGGAGGAGACGGGCAGGCCGATCGCCGAGCGCTTCGCCACGTTCGAGGACGAGCCGATGGCGGCGGCGTCGATCGCGCAGGTGCACCGCGCCACCCTTGTCGACGGCACCCGCGTGATTGTCAAGGTGCAGCGGCCGGCGCTTGCCGGGACGATCGGCGGAAGAAGACCCGCAAGCCGCCGCAGCACCGCGATGTCGCCTTCGAGCGTCCCGGCGCTGCGGCCGTTCAACCTCGCCGAGCTGGTGGATGAATTCGCCGTCACCCTGCGCGGCGAGCTCGACTTCGAGCGCGAGGCGCGCAACGCCGAGCGCTTCGCCGAGCTGAACCGCGACGAGCCGCTCGTCTACGTGCCGCGGATCTTTCACGAGGCGACGACGCGGCGCGTGCTGACGATGGAGCACAGCGCGGGCGAGCGCCTGGACGACCCGCGCCTGCCCGCCGGGACGCGCGTCGCGCTCGCCCGGACGCTGATGCGGCTGTTCCTCACCCAGGTGTTCGAGCATGGCCTGTTCCACGCCGACCCGCATCCCGGGAATCTGTTCCTGCTCGCTGACGGACGGATCTGCTTCCACGACTTCGGCGCGATCGGCGAGCTCTCGCCCGCCGTGCAGGAGAGCCTGCGCCAGCTCTTTCTCGCAGTGATGGCGCGCGACGCAGGCTGGGTGACGAGCGCCTATCTCGGCATGGGCGGGGCGGCGGCCGGGCTCGACCGAGCCGCCTTCACGCGCGACCTTTCGTCCGCGCTCGATCGCTACTACCGAGACTCCGGCGCCGGCCGCCAGTCCTTCGGCGCGATCATCCAGGAGTTCATCGGCCTCGGTCGCCGCCATCATGTCCGGCTGCTGCGCGAGACGACGATGCTCATGCGCGCGTTCGCCGAGCTGGAGAGCCTGGCGCGGCGCATGGATCCCGACTCGAGCTCGCTGGCCGGGTTCCAGGCCTACAGCGGCCGCCTGCTGAAGCACGCGTTCCTCCCGGACATGGGCGTGGCGCGCATTGCGCAGGCCTACTGGCTGATGAGCGCCACGCGAGAGGTCGCCGGCGCGGCGCCGATCGCGCTGCGGCGGCTGATGGGGCGCCTGGAGCGCGGCGAGCCGCTGTTCGACATCCGCCATCAGAGCGGCGGCTCCTTCGAGCGCCACCTGCTGCACGCCTCCAACCGCCTCGCCTTCGCCCTCATCGTCGCCTCCACCGTGATCGGCTCGGCGATCCTCATCTCCACCCACGCGGGCCCGCATTGGGTCGGCCTGCCGCTGCTCGGCATGGCGGGATTCCTCATCGCCGGCATCCTGGGCATCGCCTGGGCGGCGCTCGCTTTGAAGTCGGGAAAGCTATGAACGGACCGAAGAGCGTCGGACAACAGGGAGGCAGCATGGCTGAGCATCGGCATGAACGGAACGACGCGCACCCGCGCAGGCGCGCACCGTGGATCTTTGTCGCCTTTCTTCTGATCGCGGCGTTTTTCCTGATCGTAGAGCACCGCGCGCACCTCTTCCAGTGGCTGCCGTTCCTGCTGCTGCTCGCCTGTCCGCTGCTGCACCTGTTTCACGGCCATGGGGGACACGGTGGCCACGGCGACAAGGAGAACAAGCCATGAACGACGCGAATCATCTGCAGGGGTACGGCCTGTGGACGCTGGTGATCATCAACTCGCTGGTGTTCATCATCTTCGCCTTCAGCTTCGCCCGGCCGAAGAGCCGGCGCGACTGGCGCTCGTTCGGCGCGTTCTCCGCGTTCCTGGTGGCGCTGTTCACCGAGATGTACGGCTTTCCGCTGACGATCTACCTGTTGTCCGGGTGGCTCTCCAGCCGGTTCCCGGGCATCGATTTTCTGTCGCACGACGCAGGTCATCTTCCCGAGATGCTGCTCGGCTGGCAGGCGAACCCGCACTTCGGGCCGTTCCACATCGCGAGCAACATTCTGATCGTCGCCGGCTTCTGGGTGCTCTACTCGGCGTGGAAGGTGCTGTATGAAGCGCAGCGCGCGCGGCGCCTTGCGACGGGCGGCGCCTACGCGCGCGTGCGCCACCCCCAGTATGTCGGCTTCGTCCTCATTATGACGGGCTTCCTGCTGCAGTGGCCCACGCTGGTGACGCTCGCGATGTACCCCGTGCTGGTCTTCATGTACGCGCGGCTCGCGAGGCGCGAGGAAGCGGACATGATCGCGCAGTTCGGCGACGAATACCGGCGCTACATGCGCGCCGTGCCGCGCTTCATCCCGAAGCTCGGCGCGCGGCAGTCCGTGGATCAACCTCGAGAGGAGCGGCAATGATGTGGCAGGGAGTAGAAGGCATGGGCTGGGGCTGGATCGGGCTGGGCGTGCTTCACATGGCGCTCTTCTGGGTGCTCGTCATTCTCGGCATCGTGGTGCTCGTGAAATGGCTCGCCGGCGGCGGCGAGACGAGCGGGCCGCGATCGCTCGAGCGGCCGCTCGACATCCTCAAGGCGCGCTACGCGCGCGGCGAGATCACCCGCGAGCAGTACGAGCAGATGAAGCGCGATCTGGAGCATTGACTTTGCCATCGTGGGAAGGTGCACAGTGGGCGTAGTTTTCCATCGACAGGAGCATCGATCATGACGGAACTCGACGTACAAAACGTGAGCTGCGATCACTGTGTGAAGGCGGTCACGCGCGCGGTCAAGGCGATCGACCCTCACGCAAGCGTGGACGTGGATCTGGCACGCGGGCGCGTGCGTGTGGGAGGGGGCGGCGGCGAGGTGGAGTTGATCAAGGCACTGGACGAGGCGGGCTATCCGGCCACGCCGGCGCGAGATTGAAAGGGAGATGGACGCATGGACTCGACGGTGATGCGTTTGCAGCATGCGCTCTTTGCGATCGCCTTGATCACCCTGTCTGCCGTGACCTCCGCGCAGCCGCGCTACGCCGAGCCCGGGACGACGCGCACGAGCGACGCGCGTGCGGTGAGCGTCTCGGTCACGCCGCTGAAGCCATCGGATGGCAGTCAGCCGCTGCAGTTTCGCGTGGTAATGGAAACGCACGCTGTGGACCTGGACTACGACCTCGCCAGCATCGCGTTACTGCGCGACAGCCGCGGCAATGAGCACCGGCCGGTGCGCTGGGACGGCCCGCGCGGCGGGCACCATGTGAGCGGGGTGCTCTCCTTCGGCCAAGCCGGCGCCATCCTGAAGCCGGGCGCAGGCGAGATCGAGCTGCGGATCGCCGGCGTGGCCGGGGCGCCGCAACGCGTGTTCCGCTGGGAAACTGAATTGCTGGAGTGAGGCAGGAGCCATGAACCAATATGCCACGTCTGCCGACCAGCATGCGCGGCTCGTCGTTCCCGGCATGGGAAGCGACCACTGCGCGGGCATTGTCTCCACTTCGCTCAAGCGCCTCGCGGGCGTGACGCGGGTGCGGACGAGTGTCGCCGCACATCGTGTCGAGGTGGATTTCGATCCGCACAAGCTCGACGCTCAGGCGCTCAAGGCTGCGGTCGAGCGCGCCGGCTACGACGTCGCGCAGCTCGAAGCTGGCGAAGCGGGAGGCGAGCGGCGCGAGGCGCGGCTTACGGTGCCCGGCATGGGGAGCGATCATTGCACGGGCATCGTCTCGGAATCGATCAGGCGACTGCCTGGGGTTGGAGAGGTGCGCACCAATATCGCCAGCCACAAGGTGGCGGTGCGCTTTGATCCCTCGGCCAGTACGGCCCAGGCGCTTCGCGATGCGGTGGAACGTGCCGGTTACGAAGTGACCACGCTTGATGAAGGCGCGGCACGCGGCGAGGCGGCGAAGGCCGACGACACCGAGGAGCGCTATCTCGCGCAGGCGTGGAAGCGCCTGTGGATCGCCGCGGTGCCCACGACGCTGATCATGCTGCTCATGGGCCCGCACATGTTCTGGCAGCCGGTTCCCGGCTATCTCGCCATCGTGGCGTTGCTCGCCTTTCCGGTCGTTTTCCTCTACGGCGGCTTCGCCACGCACCGCTCGGCGTGGCGCTCGCTCACGAACCGCACGGCCAACATGGACGTGCTGATCAGCCTCGGAAGCCTGCCGCCGTACCTGATCGGGCTGGTGGGCTTCGTCTATCCGATGACCTCGTTCATCGAAATGGCAGCCACCATCATGACGTTCCACCTTCTCGGACGTTATCTCGAGGCCCGCGCGAAAGGCCGCGCTTCGCAAGCGATCCGCAAGCTGGTCACGCTGGGTGCGAAGACCGCCACGGTGCTGCGCGGCGCCGAGGAAGTCGAGGTCCCGGTCGCCGAGCTGCAGGTGGGGGACGTCATGCTCGTGCGTCCCGGCGCCAAGGTGCCGACCGACGGCGAAATCCTCGAGGGCACGAGCCATCTCGACGAGTCGATCGCCACCGGCGAGTCGGTCCCGGTGGAAAAGGGCGCGGGCGACCGGGTGATCGGCGCGACGATCAACAAGGAAGGGCTGCTCAAGGTGCGCGCGACCAAGGTGGGCGCCGATACCTTTCTCGCGCAGGTCATCCGCCTGGTCGAAGA
>DATLGR010000135.1:0-3275 GCA_035540415.1 Burkholderiales bacterium
GTTGATGGTGCGCGCGTAGGTGCTCGGCAGCGCCTCGGGATCATCGCCGTTGCGCCGGCAGGTCTCCCGGATCCTGGGATCGCACAGGTAGGCGAAGGCGACGTCGTCGAGCTGCAGGTAAGTGCAGCCGGCGGCGGCGAACGCGGCGATTGCCGCGCGCCAGGCGGCTGCGGCATCGTCCCAGAACGCCGCCAGGTCGGGATAGGCTTCGCGCGCCACCCCCGCGCGCCCCGCGCGAAGGTGCAGCATGGAGGGCGACGGAATGGTGAACTTGGCGGTGCGCGAGGTCACGCCCTTCAGGAACACGAAGTCCTCCACCATGACCGGCCGCGCGTAGCGCAGCTTGCCGGTGACAACGGGGACGGGCGGCTGCTCTTCCGTGCCGGCGAAGCGCGGGCCGGGATTCTCGCGCAGCGTCACGCCCTCGAGCCCGGCGAGGAAATCGAGATGCCACCAGTCGCGGCTGAACTCACCGTCGGTGACGCCCTCGAGGCCGATCGCCTCCTGGCGCCGCACCGCCTCGCGGATCGCCGCGCGCTGGAACGCCCGGTCGCCTCGGCGGCGCGCCTCGGCGAGGCCCGCCGGACGCAGCAGGCTGCCGACATGGTCGGCGCGAAACGGCGGCTTCAAGCGCTCAATCCGCCTTGGCGCCGGACTCCTTGACGGCCCTCGCCCACTTGTCGATCTCGCTGCGCAGGAAGGCGGCGAACTCCGCCGGGCTGTTCGGCTTCCAGTCGAGGCCGAGCTGCGCCAGGCGCTCGCGCACGTCGGGCGCCGACAGCGCGCGGTTGAGCTCGGAGTTGAGCCGGTTCACCAGGTCCTGCGGCATGCCGGCCGGGACGAAAAACGCCGTCCAGGTGAGGTCGTCGAACCCCGAGAAGCCCTGCTCGTTCACCGTCGGCACGTCGGGCAGCGCCGGCGAGCGCTGCGCGCTGGTCACCGCGATGGGCCGCACGCGGCCGGCTTTCGCATGGGGCACCGCCGGCGGCATGGACGTGCTCGAGATCTGGGTGTGGCCCGCCACCGCCGCGCCGACCGCCTGCGCCGGCTGGTAAGGCACGTGCGTAATGTCCACCTTCGCCTGCATCTTGAGGCGCTCCATGGACAGATGCGTGGTGGTGCCGATGCCCGAGGAGGCATACGACATGGGCTGCTTGCGCGCGAGGGCGATCAGCTCCTTGAGATTCGTCGCCGCCACCGAGGGATGCACGGTAATGATGTTGGGCGTGCTCGGCGCGAGGATCACGGGGATGAAGTCCTGCAGCGGGTCGTAGCCCGCGTTGGCGTAGAGGCTCGGGTTGACCGCGTAGGCGACGCTCGTCACGAACAGCGTATAGCCGTCGGGCGCGGCGCGCTTGACCTGCTGCGCGCCGACGTTGCCGCCCGCGCCCGGGCGGTTGTCCACGACCACCGATTGGCCGAGCGCCTCGGCAAGCTTGGGCTGCACAAGGCGCGCGACGAGGTCGGTGGTGCTGCCCGGCGCGAACCCCACCACGATGTGGATCGGCTTCGCGCGCGGCCAGTCCTGCGCGGCGGCGGAACACGAAACGGCGAGGGCCAGCAGGAAGCTCGCGATGCGCATGGGGAAATTCTCCTTGGCCGCCGATGCTACCATCGGCCGCACAGCCGCATGAGGATCCTGTTCGCTTCCACCTCCGAGCCGCTGGAAGCCTGGCGGCCGCTGCTCGCGCAGGCGCTGCCGCACGACGAGCTGGTGCTCGAGCCCGACCCCTCGGTGGAGGTGGCGCTCGTCGCCAAGCCGCCCGCCGGCACGCTGTCGCGCCTCCGCGGCGCGAAGCTCATCCAGTCGTTGTGGATGGGCGTGGACGGCCTGCTCGCCGACCCCGAGCTGCCGCGCGGCGTACCGCTCGCGCGGCTCGTCGATCCCGGCATGGTGGCGGCGATGACCGAGAGCGTGCTCGCGCACGTCCTCGACTGGCACCGCCATCTCTACCGGTACCGCGAGCAGCAGCGCGCCGCGACCTGGCGGGCGCTCGAGCAGCGGCTCGCCGCCGACCGCACGGTCGGTATCCTCGGCCTGGGGGCGCTCGGCGCGGCCGCCGCGCGCGGCCTCGCGGCGCTGGGCTTTCGCGTGGCGGGCTGGAGCCGCCGCCCCAAGGCAATCCCCGGCGTCCACTGCACCACGAGGCTGGAGGAACTGCTGCCGATCAGCGACGCGCTGGTGTGCCTGCTGCCCCTCACGAGCGCAACGCGCGGCATCCTCGATGCACGCGCGTTTTCGCGCATGCCCGCCGGCGGCTGCCTCATCAACCTCGCGCGCGGTGCGCACGTCGTCGTGCCCGACCTCCTCGCCGCGCTCGCGAGCGGGCACCTGGCTCATGCCTACCTGGACGTCTTCGAGCGCGAGCCGCTGCCGCCCGCCGACCCGCTGTGGTCGCATCCCGGCGTCACCATCACGCCCCATATCGCCGCCCTGACCGAGCCGCGCACGGCGCTGCCCAAAGTGGTGGCGAACATCGAGCGCGTGCGCCGGGGCGAGACGCCCCTCGACCTCGTCGACCGGCAGGCCGGCTACTAGCGGGGGGGAACCGCTCGAGCGCGGGCACGCCGAGTGCTACTTCCCTGGCATGGCGATCATCAGCCTGCCGCGCAAGCTCACCGCCCGCAACGTCCGCGAAGCGCCGGAGGCACAAGGGGTCTTCACCCTGTGGGATGGGGACGAGCGGATCTACATCGGCTACACGCCGGGCAACCGCTCCCTGCGCGACAGCCTGCGGGAGCATTTCGCCCTGGCCGAGCGCGGCGTCATCGCTGCAACGCACTATAGCTGGGAGACGAGCGCCATCGGCAAGACGCGCCAGGCCGAGATCCTCGCCGCCTGCCTCGAAAGGAACGGCCGGCTTCCCCGCTATAACCGCGAAGGCAGCCCGCTCGAGACGCTGGCGCGCTCGGCGACCGACCTGCGCGCCCGGCGCTGATTTAACAGCCACGCCGCGAGCGGCGAGAAGCAGCGCCACCGCCGAGCGCCGGCGCTCGGACGCGTGGGCGAGATCCGCCTCGACATCCCATTGGCGCTTAGTCTGTCACAATGCCTGCTTCTGATTGTGCCGGCCATGCAGCCGCCCGGGGTCAAGGACTATCGCGCGTCGCTTTTGGCGGGCCTGTCGGCTGCCGCGGGTCGCAGCCGGTCCACGTCAACATCGTCGCCGCAATGAAGGGCGGGCTGGAAATCGGCGGCGAAGCAGAATCGATTGCCAAGGCCAGGCTGCGCCCATGGCGGGGGCGGCGTTATCTGCTCGTGGCGCTGCTGGCGG
>DATLGR010000136.1:0-13502 GCA_035540415.1 Burkholderiales bacterium
TTCCGGCTCACGGTGGCCGAGATCTACTTCGCCGGCGTGCTCTCGCTCATCATCATCCTGGTGTCGGGCCTGTTCGTGGGCATGGTGCTCGGCCTGCAGGGCTACGAGACGCTGCAGCGCTTCGGCGCGGCCGAGTCCCTCGGCGTGCTGGTGTCGCTGTCGCTCGTGCGAGAGCTCGGCCCGGTGGTGGCGGGACTGCTCTTCGCCAGCCGCGCCGGCTCGGCAATCACCGCCGAGATCGGGCTCATGAAGGCGACCGAGCAAATCTCGGCCATGGAAATGATGGCGGTCGACCCGGTGGCGCGGGTGGTCGCGCCGCGCTTCTGGGCGGGGGTCATCTCGATGCCGCTGCTGGCGGCGCTGTTCTCCGCGATGGGCATCTTCGGCGGCTACCTGGTGGGCGTGCAGATGATCGGCGTGGATTCCGGTGCCTTCTGGTCGCAGATGCAGGCTGCGGTCGACCTGCGCAACGATATCCTCAACGGCGTGATCAAGAGCGTCGTCTTCGGCGTGGCGGTGAGCTGGATCGCCGTGTTCGAGGGCTACGACGCGGTCCCGACCGCCGAAGGCGTCTCGCGCGCCACCACGCGCACCGTGGTGACCTCCGCGCTCGCCATCCTGGCGCTCGACTTCATTCTCACCGCCCTCATGTTCACCGGAGGCAACTCGGCATGAATCGCTCCACCATCGACCTGTGGGTCGGCATTTTCGTCGTCGCGGGGCTGGGCGCGCTCCTGTTCCTCGCCCTCAAGGTGGGCAACCTCGCCACCTTCACCGGCGGGCAGACCTACAGCGTGCAGGCGCGCTTCGCGAACATCGGCGGCCTCAAGGTGCGCGCTCCCGTGCGCAGCGCCGGCGTGCTGGTGGGGCGCGTCGCCGACATCCGCTTCGACACGGAGAGCTACGAGGCCATCGTGTCGATGAATCTCGAGCAGCAGTTCCGCTTCCCGCGCGACACCACCGCCAAGATCCTGACCTCCGGCATCCTGGGCGAGCAGTACGTGGGCCTGGAGGCCGGCGGCGACGAGGCCCTGCTGAAGGAGGGCGACCGGGTGCGCCTCACCCAGTCGGCGGTCGTGCTGGAGAATCTGATCAGCCAGTTTCTGTTCAGCAAGGCCGCCGAGGGCAAGGAAGCGCCGAGCCAATGATGCGCGCGGTGCTCGTCGCGACGCTGCTCGCGCTCACGGGGTGCGCCGCCACCGCGGAGCGCGACCGGCGCGACCCTTTCGAGCCCTTCAACCGCGGCGTCTACCGCTTCAACGAGGCGGTGGACGATGTCGTCGCGCGCCCGGTGGCGACCGCCTACCGCGACCTGGTGCCCGAGCCGGTCCGCGACCGCGTGCGCAATTTCTTCTCCAACATCGGCGACGTGTTCATCGGGGTCAACAACATCCTGCAGGGGAAGTTCTACGACGGCTTCGAGGACTGGATGCGCGTGGTGTTCAACACCACCTTCGGCGTGTTCGGCCTGCACGACGTGGCCTCCGACATGGGCATCGAGAAGCGCAACGAGGACTTCGGCCAGACCTTCGGCTGGTGGGGCTTCGGCCCGGGCCCCTACCTCGTGCTGCCCCTTCTCGGGTCGAGCACCGTGCGCGACGGCATCGGCACCGGGTTCGACCTGTATTTCGACCCGGTCGCGGAGGTGCGCCCGACCCGGGCGCGCAACGCGCTCGTCGCCCTGCGCGTCACCGGCACGCGCGCCGATCTGCTGGACGCGAGCCGCCTGCTCGAGCAGGCGGCGCTCGACAAGTACGTCTTCCAGCGCGATGCTTACCTGCAGCGCCGCCGCAGCCTGGTCTACGATGGCCGCCCGCCGCGCGAGCGCTACGAGGATTTCGAGGACAATCCGCGCAAATGACCAACCCCATGAACATCGGCTTCGGGCGCGCCTGGCTCGCCGCGGCCCTGCTGGCGGTGGCGGCGACCGGCGCCGTGGCCGACGAGCCGCGGCGCGAGGCTCCGGACGCCCTGGTGAGGAGCGTGACCGACGAGGTGGTCGCGCTGATCAGCAAGGACAAGGAGATCCGGGGCGGCAACCGGGCGCGCCTGCTGGAGGTGATCGAGGCCAAAGTGCTGCCGCACTTCAACTTCGCCGCCATGACCGCGCTCGCCATGGGCCAGAGCTGGCGCCAGGCGAGCCCCGAGCAGCGCAAGCACCTCGTCGCGGAATTCAGCACCCTGCTGGTGCGCACCTATGCCTCGGCGCTCGCGGCCTACAGCGACCAGCGCTTCGAATACCGCCCCCTGCGCGCCCGTCCGACCGACACCGACGTGACGGTCAGCGTGCGGGTGCTGCAGTCCGGCGCGCAGCCCCTGGCCATCGACTACAGCATGGAGAAGACGGGCAGCGGCTGGAAGGTGTACGACGTGATGGTCGGCGGGGTGAGCCTGGTGGCCAATTACCGCACCGAGTTCAACAACACGGTCCGCGCCTCGGGCATCGACGGTCTGCTGAAGGATCTGCAGGCCAAGAACCGCGCCGGGGAGCCGCCGCCGGCGCCCGGCAGGCAATGATCCGCCGGGACGGCGCCCGCCTGCGCATCGCCGGGCCGGTGACGCTCGCGAACGCGGCGGCGGTCCTCGAGGAGGGGCGGCGGCACCTCGCCGAGGGCGCGAGCACCGTGGACCTCGGCGAGGTGGGCGAGATGGACTCGTCGCTTCTCGCCGCGATGCTCGCCTGGCTGCGCGACGCGCGCGGCCGCGGGGCTCCGATCGCCTTCGTCAACCCGCCCCAGGCGCTGCGCACCATCGCCCGCCTGTACGGCGTGGACGATCTGCTCGACGGGATGAACGGCCGTCCGGCCGACGCCGCCCGCTGAACGCGCTCGAAGTCCGCGGGGTGGTCAAGCGCTACGGCGGACTGCGCGCGCTCGACGGCGTCAGCCTGGACGTCGCGCAAGGCGAGTTCTTCGGCCTCCTCGGCCCCAACGGCGCCGGCAAGACCTCGCTCATCAACGTGCTGGCGGGCCTCGCCCGTCCCCAGGCCGGCGCGGCGCGCGTCATGGGCGCCGACGTCGTGGCCGACGCGCGCCGCGCCCGCCGCATGCTCGGGGTCGTTCCCCAGGAGCTGGTGTTCGACCCGTTCTTCACCGTGCGGGAGACGCTGCGCCTGCAATCGGGGTACTACGGCATCCGGCGCAACGACGCCTGGATCGATGAAATCATCGCGCACCTCGACCTCGCCTCGAAGGCCGACGAGAACATGCGCGCCCTGTCGGGCGGCATGAAGCGCCGCGTGCTCGTCGCGCAGGCGCTCGTGCACAAGCCGCCCGTCATCATCCTGGATGAGCCCACCGCGGGCGTCGACGTGGAGCTGCGCCAGGGCCTGTGGCAGTTCGTCCGGCGCCTGAACCGCGACGGCCACACCATCGTGCTCACGACCCACTATCTGGAGGAAGCGGAGCTGCACTGCAACCGCATCGCGATGCTCAAGGCGGGTCGCATCGTGGCGCTCGACAGCACCCGCAACCTGCTCGAGACCTTCTCCGGGGTCACGCTGCGCATGCGCCTGGACCGCGCCGAGCTGCCTGGCGGCCTGCCGGCGCGGATCCTCTCGCGCGAAGGGCCGCTGTTCGTCCTCAAGCTGGAGGACTATCGCCAGCTCGAGGCGGCGCTGGCGCGGCTGCGCGAGGCCGGCGTGCAGGTGATCGAGATGGAGCTGCAGCCGCCCGACCTCGAGGAGGTGTTCCTGCGCCTCACCGGGGAGGACCCGGGAGCGCTCGAGGCGACCCGATGAGCGGCTTTCCGACCCTGCTCGCCAAGGAGCTGTTGCGCTTCTGGAAGGTGAGCGTCCAGACCGTCGCTGCGCCCGTCCTGACCGCCGCGCTCTTCCTCGTGGTGTTCGCCTCCGCGTTCGAGGGCCGCGTGCGCGTGCACCAGGACATCCCGTACACGGCGTTCCTGGTGCCGGGCCTCGCGATGATGAGCCTGCTGCAGAACGCCTTCGCCAACAGCTCGTCCAGCCTCGTGCAGTCGAAGATGACCGGCAACATCGTCTTCATGCTGCTCGCGCCGCTGTCGGCGCTGGAGATCTTTGGCGCCTATGTCCTCGCCGCCATGGTGCGCGGCCTGGTCGTGGGCGTGGGCGTGCTCGCGGCGACGGCGTGGTTCGTCGAGCTGCGCCTGGAGGCGCCGCCCTGGGCGCTCGCCTTTGCGCTGCTCGGGGGCGCGCTGCTCGGCGCGCTCGGCCTGCTCGCCGGCATCGTCTCGGACAAGATCGACCAGATGGCGGCGTTCCAGAACTTCGTCATCATGCCCCTCACCTTCCTCTCCGGGGTGTTCTATTCCATCGCTGCGCTGCCGCCCTTCTGGCAGGCCGTCTCGCACGCCAATCCCTTCTTCTACCTGGTCGACGGGTTTCGCTACGGCTTCTTCGGGCTGTCCGATTTCCCGCCGGCGGCGAGCCTCGCGGTGGTCGCCGCGAGCCTCGCGGCGGTTTCTTGGATTACCCTTGCGCTCCTGCATTCGGGCTACAAGCTGAGGCACTGAAGATGGTCACACCGGAAAGCGTGAAGGCCGGCATCGAGGCCGGGCTCGCCTGCCAGCACGTCGAGGTCGAGGGCGACGGCCAGCATTTCCAGGCGCTCGTCGTGTCCGGCGAGTTCGCCGGGCGCAACCGCGTGCAGCGCCACCAGCTGGTGTATGCGGCGCTCGGCGATCGCATGCGCGAGGAGATCCACGCGCTGTCCATGCGCACGCTGACGCCCGAGGAGTGGCGCGCCGGTGGATAAGCTGCGCATCACCGGCGGCCGGACGCTGGAGGGCGAAGTGCGCATCTCGGGCGCCAAGAACGCGGCGCTTCCCATCCTGTGCGCGGCGCTGCTGACCGACGAGCCGCTCGCGCTCGCCAACGTGCCGCGGCTCATGGACATTTCCACCATGGCGAAGCTCCTCGCCCAGATGGGCGTGCAGGTGGAGCACGCCGGGGACCGGGCGACGCTGCGCGCGGCGCGCATCAGCGATCCCACCGCGCCGTACGACCTCGTCAAGACCATGCGCGCCTCGGTGCTGGTGCTCGGGCCGCTGCTCGCGCGCTGCGGTCGCGCCAAGGTGTCGCTGCCGGGCGGCTGCGCCATCGGCCAGCGGCCGGTCGACCAGCACGTCAAAGGCCTGCAGGCCATGGGTGCGACCATCGCCATCGAGCACGGGTACATGCACGCTGCCGCGCAGCGTCTGCGGGGGGCGCGCATCGTCATGGACCTCGTCACCGTCACGGGCACGGAGAACCTCATGATGGCGGCCGCGCTCGCGGAGGGGACGACGCTGCTCGAGAACGCCGCGCGCGAGCCCGAGGTGATCGACCTGGCGAGATGCCTGGCGGCCATGGGCGCCCGGATCGAGGGCGCCGGCACCGACGTCATCCGCATCGAGGGGGTGCCGCGGCTTCGCGGCGCGTCGCATCGCGTCATGCCCGATCGCATCGAGACCGGCACCTATCTCGCGGCGGTGGCGGCGGCGGGCGGGCGCGTGCGCGTGACCGGCGCGGCGCCCGAGACCCTCGCGGCCACGCTGGAGAAGCTGCAGGAGGCCGGTGCCGCGGTGCGCCTCGGCGAGCAGTCGATCGACATCGAAATGGCCGGCAGGCCGCGCGCCGTGAGCGTGCGCACCGCGCCCTACCCGGGGTTCGCCACCGACATGCAGGCGCAGTTCATGGCGCTCGCCGCGGCGGCCGAGGGCACCGCGCTGATCACCGAGACCATCTTCGAGAACCGCTTCATGCATGCGCTGGAGCTGCAGCGGCTCGGGGCCGACATCGCCATCCAGGGCAATACCGCGGTGGTTCGCGGCGTCGCGCGGCTGCAGGGCGCGAGCGTGATGGCGACCGACCTGCGCGCCTCCGCGGGGCTCGTCATCGCCGGGCTGGTCGCCGAGGGCCAGACGGTCGTCGACCGGATCTACCATCTCGACCGCGGCTACGAGGCGCTCGAGAGAAAGCTCGCCGCGCTCGGCGCTCGCGTCCAGCGCCTGCGATAAGCCGCTGTAAAATGAGCGCCTTTTTGGGCGCGCTATGGCCGACATCCGCATCGCCCTGTCCAAGGGGCGGATCTTCGACGAGACGCTGCCGCTGCTCGCACGCGTCGGCATCGAGCCGCAGGGCAACGGCGAGCGCTCGCGCAAGCTCGTGCTCGCCACCACGCGCCCGGACGTTCGGCTCATCATCGTGCGGGCGAGCGACACGCCGACGTATGTGCAGCACGGCGGCGCCGATCTCGGCATCGCCGGCCGCGACGTGCTGGTCGAGCACGGCGGCGATGGCCTGTACCAGCCGGTCGATCTGGGCATCGCCGCCTGCCGCATGATGGTCGCGGTGCGAAAGGGGTTCGATTACGAGGCGGCGGTGCGCCAGGGCGCCCGGCTGCGCGTGGCGACGAAGTACGTGCACGCGGCGCGCGGGCACTTCGCCGGGAAAGGGGTGCACGTCGACCTCATCCGCCTGTACGGCTCGATGGAGCTGGCGCCGCTCGTCGGGCTCGCCGACGCCATCGTCGACCTGGTCTCGACCGGCCGCACGCTCGCGGCGAACGGTCTCGTGGCGGTGGAGGAGATCATGCCGGTGTCGGCGCGCCTCATCGTCAACCAGGCGGCGCTGAAGACCCGGCGCGCCGAGCTGCAGCCGATGGTCGAGGCGTTCGCCCGGGCGGCGGCATGACGCCGCGGCGGCTTTCCACCCGCGAGCCGGGATTCGACGCGGCGCTCGCGGCGCTCACGCGCTTCGAGGGCGCCGAGGATCCGGCGCTCGAGGCGGCGGTGCGCGCCATCCTGCGCGACGTGCGCGAGCGCGGTGACGCGGCGCTGCTCGACTACGCGCGGCGTTTCGATCGGGCGCAGGCCGCCTCGGTCGCGGCGCTCGAGATCGACCCGGCCGCGCTCGAGAAGGCGAAAGGCCTCGTGCCGCCGGCGCAGCTCGACGCCCTGCGCACGGCGCACGAGCGCATCCGCGCCTTCCACGAGCGGCAGCGGCAGGCGTCCTGGGACTACACCGAGGCCGACGGCACGCGCCTCGGCCAGCGCATCACCCCGCTCGAGCGCGTCGGGCTGTACGTGCCGGGGGGCAAGGCGGCCTATCCGTCCTCGGTATTGATGAACGCGGTGCCGGCGAAGGTGGCCGGGGTGCGCGAGCTGATCATGGTCTCGCCCAACCCGAGTCCGCTGGTGCTCGCGGCGGCGGCGCTTGCCGGCGTGGACCGGGTGCTTGCGCTGGGCGGCGCCCACGCGGTCGCCGCGCTCGCCTACGGCACCGCCTCGCTGCCGCGCGTGGACAAGATCGTGGGCCCGGGCAATCGGTACGTCGCCGAGGCGAAGCGCCAGGTGTTCGGCGCCGTGGGCATCGACATGCTGGCCGGGCCCTCCGAGATCCTGATCATCGCCGACGGCGGCGCGAGCCCCGACTGGGTGGCGATGGACCTCTTCTCCCAGGCCGAGCACGACGAGTCGGCGCAGGCCATCCTGCTGTCGCCCGACGAGGCCTTCCTCGAGCGGGTGGCGCAGTCGATCGAGCGGCTGCTGCCGCAGATGGCGCGCAAGGAGATCATCGCCGCCTCGCTGCAGGCGCGCGGCGCCCTCGTCGCGACGCGCGACCTGGAGGAGGCTTGCGCGCTCGCCAACCGCATCGCCCCGGAGCACCTGGAGCTCGCCGTGGCGGCGCCCGAGGCCTGGCTGCCGCGGCTCACGCACGCGGGGGCGATCTTCCTGGGGCGCTGGAGCTCCGAGGCGATCGGCGATTACTGCGCGGGACCGAACCACGTGCTGCCCACCGGCGGCACGGCGCGGTTCTCCTCGCCGCTCGGCGTCTACGACTTCCAGAAGCGCTCGAGCGTCATCGCGGTGTCGGCCGAAGCGGCCGCGCGCCTGGGACGCGTGGCGGCGATCCTCGCCGAAGGCGAAGGCCTGCCGGCGCACGCGCGCTCGGCCGCCATGAGGTTCGAATGAAGCCCGAAGACCTGGTGCGGCCCGAGATCCTCGCGCTCAAGGCCTATGCCGTGGCCGAGGCCGAAGGCATGGTGAAGCTCGACGCCATGGAGAACCCCTACCCGCTGCCTCCGGCGCTGCGCCGCGGGCTCGCCGACGTGCTGGCCGCGGTCGAGCTCAACCGCTATCCGGAGCCGACCGGGCGCCGCCTGCGCGAGCTGATCGCGCGCCGGATGGGCGTGCCGGCCGGCATGGAGCTGCTGCTGGGCAACGGCTCCGACGACCTCATCCAGATCGTGTCGCTCGCGCTCGCGCGCCCCGGCGCCGTCATGATGTACCCGACGCCGACCTTCGTGATGTACGCGATGAATGCCGCCTTCTGCGGCCTGCGCGCGGTGGGCGTGCCGCTGCGCGAGGACTTCTCGTTCGACGCCGACGCCTTCATCGAGCGCATGCGCGCGGAGAAGCCGGCGCTGGTCTTTCTCGCCTATCCGAACAACCCGACCGGCGTGCTCTACCCGGAGGAGGACGTGGCGAAGGTGCTGCGCGCCGCCGAAGGGCTGGTCGTCGTCGACGAGGCCTACCACGTCTTCGCCCGCAGGAGCTTCCTGCCGCGCCTGCCCGAGTTTCCCAACCTGGCGGTGATCCGCACCGTCTCCAAGCTGGGCCTGGCCGGCATCCGGCTGGGGTATCTCGCGGCGCGCCCGGAATGGGTCGTGCAGTTCAACAAGGTGCGCCAGGCCTACAACGTGGGCGTGCTCACGCAGGCCGCGGCGCTGTTCGTGCTGGAGCGCCTCGAGGTGCTCGAGGAGCAGGCGCAAAGGATCCGCGAGGAACGCGCGCACCTCGGCCAGGCGCTGGCCGCGCTCCCCGGCGTGACCGTCTATCCCTCGGAGGCGAACTTCTTCCTCGTGCGGGTGCCCGACGCGGAGCGCACCTTCGAGGCCCTGCGCCGGCAGAACGTGCTGGTGCGCAACCTCCATCCCGGCCTTCCCGGGTGCCTGCGCATCACGGTCGGCAGGCCGGAGGAAAACCGTATACTGGTCGCGGCGCTGCGCGAGGCCCTGGCATGAGAACCGCCGAAATCAGCCGCAACACGAAGGAGACCCAGATCCGGGTGCGCCTCGATCTGGACGGCAAGGGCGCCGCGCGCCTCGCGACGGGGCTTCCGTTCCTCGAGCACATGCTCGACCAGGTGGCGCGCCACGGCATGCTCGACCTCGAGATCGACGCCCGGGGCGACCTGCACATCGACGCGCACCACACCGTCGAGGACATCGGCATCACCTTCGGCCAGGCGCTCGCGCGGGCGATCGGCGACAAGGCGGGCGTGCGCCGCTTCGGCCATGCTTATGTCCCCCTCGACGAGGCGCTCTCGCGCGTGGTGGTGGACTTTTCCGGCCGCCCGGGGCTCGAGTACCACGTGCGCTTCACCCGCGCCCTGATCGGCGAGTTCGACGTCGACCTGGTGCACGAGTTCTTCCAGGGCTTCGTCAATCATGCCCAGGTGACGCTGCACATCGACAACCTGCGCGGCGACAACGCCCACCACCAGTGCGAAACGGTGTTCAAGGCGTTCGGGCGGGCGCTGCGCATGGCGGCCGAGGCCGACCCGCGCGCCGCCGGGACGGTGCCGTCCACCAAGGGCTCCCTGTAATTGAAGATTGCGGTCGTCGATTACGGCATGGGCAACCTGCGCTCGGTCGCGAAGGCGATCGAGCACGTGGCGCCGCACGCCGACGTGCAGGTGACGGCCGACCCCGCGCGCATCCGCGCCAGCGAGCGCGTCGTGGTGCCGGGCCAGGGTGCCATGCGCGACTGCATGCGCCAGCTCGCCGCGAGCGGCGCGCGCGAAGCGGTGCTCGAAGCCGTGCGGGCCAAGCCGTTCCTGGGTATCTGCATCGGGCTGCAGATGCTGTTCGAGCGCGGCGAGGAAGGCGACACCCCGGGCCTGGGCGTGTTCGCGGGCGAGGTGCCGCGGTTCCGCCTGGAGAGCCTCAAGATCCCGCACATGGGCTGGAACCAGGTCCTGCAGGCCCGGGCGCACCCGCTGTGGGCGGGCATCGCCGATGCGACCCGCTTCTATTTCGTGCACAGCTACTATCCCGCGCCGCGCGACGCCGCGCTCACCGCCGCGACGACGGTCTACGGCCGGCCCTTTACCTGCGCCATCGCCCGGGATAATATTTTTGCCGTCCAGTTCCATCCGGAAAAAAGCCAGTCCGCCGGCCTGCAACTCCTTTCCAACTTCGTCCGGTGGCGTCCCTGATTCCCCGTCGAGCACGGCGTGCTCATCATCCCCGCAATTGACATCAAGGACGGCCGCTGCGTGCGGCTGAAGCAGGGCGACATGAGCACGGCCACCGTGTTCTCCGACGATCCGGTCGCCATGGCCCGGCACTGGGCGGCGCAGGGCGCGCGGCGGCTGCACATCGTGGACCTGAACGGCGCGATCGCCGGGCGGCCGAAGAACGACAAGGTGATCCGCGAGATGATCGCCGCGGTGGGCGAGCAGGTGCCGATCCAGCTGGGCGGCGGCATCCGCGACCTCGACGCGATCGAGGCGTACATCGACGCCGGCGTGACCTACGTCATCATCGGCACCGCGGCGGTGAAGAATCCGGGCTTCCTGTCCGATGCCTGCTATGCGTTCCCCGGGCACGTCATCGCCGGGCTCGATGCCAAGGACGGCAAGGTGGCGGTGGAAGGCTGGTCCAAGATGACCGGCCACGACGTCGTGGACCTCGCGCGCAAGTTCGAGGACTATGGCGTGGAGTCCATCGTCTACACCGACATCGGCCGCGACGGCATGATGAGCGGGGTCAACATCGAGGCCACGTTCAAGCTCGCGCAGGCGCTGAAGACGCCCGTCATCGCCTCCGGCGGCCTGAACAGCGTGGAGGATGTGCGCACCGTATGCGCCAAGCTCGCTCCCGAAGGCATCATCGGCGCCATCGCCGGGCGGGCGTTGTACGAGGGCAAGCTCGACCTCAAAGCCGCGCAGACGGCCGCCGACCAGGCGACCGGGAAGGCCTAGCGTGCTCGCCAAGCGGGTGATCCCCTGCCTCGACGTGACCGCGGGGCGGGTGGTGAAGGGCGTGAATTTCCTCGGCCTGCGCGACGCCGGCGACCCGGTCGAGGTGGCGGCGCGCTACGACGCGGAGGGCGCCGACGAGCTCGCTTTCCTGGACATCACCGCGAGCTCGGACGAGCGCGACCTCCTGCTGCACGTCGTCGAGGCGGTGGCGGCCCGGGTCTTCATTCCGCTCACCGTCGGCGGCGGCGTCCGCCGGCTCGAGGACGTGCGCCGGCTGCTCAATGCCGGCGCCGACAAGGTCTCCATCAACACCGCGGCCGTGCACAGCCCGGAGCTCGTGCGCGAAGCCGCCGGCGTCGTCGGCTGCCAGTGCATCGTGGTGGCGATCGACGCCAAGCGCCGCGGCGAGGGCTGGGAGGTGCACACCCACGGCGGGCGCAGGCCCACTGGCCTCGACGCCGTGCAGTGGGCGCGGCGCATGGCCGAGGCCGGCGCGGGCGAAATCCTGCTCACCAGCATGGACCGCGACGGCACGCGCGAGGGCTTCGACCTCGCGCTGACGCGCGCGGTGTGCGAGGCGGTGCCGGTGCCGGTGATCGCTTCGGGCGGCGTCGGCAGCATGGAGCACCTGGCCGCGGGCGTGACCGAGGGCGGCGCCGATGCGGTGCTCGCGGCCAGCGTCTTTCATTTCGGGGAGTTCACCGTGCGCCAGGCGAAGGAGCACTTGCGCAGCCGCGGCATCGAGGTGCGCCTTTGAGCTTCCTCGACGAGGTGCCGTGGGACGCCGCCGGCCTGATCGCCGCGGTCACCCAGGATGCCGCGAGCGGGCGCGTGCTCACCGTCGCCTGGATGAACCGCGCGGCGCTGGCCGAGACGGTGCGCCGCGGCGAGGCGGTGTACTGGTCGCGCTCGCGCCAGCGGCTGTGGCGCAAGGGCGAGCAGTCCGGCCACGTGCAGAAGGTGCTGGAAGTGCGCCTGGACTGCGACGCCGACGCGGTCCTGCTGAAGGTCGAGCAGGTCGGCGGCGTGGCCTGCCACACCGGGCGCGAGAGCTGTTTTTTCCGCAAGCTGGAGGACGGGCGCTGGGTGGCCGCCGACCCGGTGCTGAAGGATCCGGCGACCATCTATGGAAAATGAGGGGCACCCGATGAAACCGGGCCTGGCACAAACGCTGGAGCGCATCGCGGCGCTCATCGAGGAGCGCCGCGGCGCAAGCCCCGAGCGCTCCTATGTCGCGCGGCTGCTCACCGAGGGCGAGGACACGGTGCTGAAGAAAATCGGCGAGGAGGCCACCGAGACGCTGCTGGCGGCGAAAAGCGGCGATCGCCTGCACCTGGTGCGCGAGACCGCGGATCTGTGGTTCCACTGCATGATCCTGCTCGCGCGCCATGGCCTGGGCCCCGGGGACGTCCTGGCGGAACTCCACCGGCGCGAAGGCATCTCAGGACTGGACGAGAAGGCGGCGAGGAAACATGACGCGCGAAGCTGACTTCGACCCCCGCTGCATCTTCTGCAAGATCGTCCGGGGCGAGATCCCGGCAAACAAGGTGCACGAGGACGAAGACGTGCTCGCCTTCCACGACGTGCGCCCGCAGGCGCCGGTGCACCTGCTCGTGATTCCCAAGGCCCACGTCGCGAGCCTGTACGAGGCCGACATGAGCCATCACCGGGCGCTCGGCCGCATGCTCGCCCTCGCGGGCGAGCTTGCGCGCAAGGCGGGCGCGGCGGAGGGCTTTCGCACCATCATCAACACCGGACGGGTGGGGCATCAGGAGGTGTATCATCTGCACATGCATGTTTTGGGCGGGCCGGATCCTCTTGGCCCGATGCTCCACCGCAGGATATAGGAGACAACTATGGGCTCGTTCAGCATCTGGCACTGGCTGATCGTCCTGCTGATCGTGATGCTGGTCTTCGGCACCAAGAAGCTGCGCAACATGGGCACGGACCTCGGCGGCGCGGTGCGCGGGTTCAAGGAAGGCATGCGCGAAGCCGGCGAGAAGCCGCAGGACGAAGCCGGGGCGGCGCCGCAGGTGACCGGCAAGACCGTCGAGGGCGAGGTCAAGGGCAAGAGCGAGCATCGGGCCTAGCGCCCGGCAAGGCCCGACGCCGAGGCGCCCGCGGGCGCCTTTTTGTTCTACCCCTCCCGGTTCTCCATCCCCGCCGCATGTTCGACATCGCCTTCACGGAGCTCATGATCATCGCGCTGGTGGCGCTGGTGGTGATCGGCCCCGAAAAGCTGCCGCGCGTGGCGCGCACGCTCGGCCACCTGCTCGGGCGGCTGCAGCGCTACGTGAGCGACGTCAAGGCGGACATCAACCGCGAGATCGAGCTCGAGGAGCTGCGCAAGATGCGCGACTCGCTGCAAAGCGCGGCCAGCGAGCTGCAATCGAGCGTCCAGACGGAGCTCGCCAAGACGGAAACCGAGCTCAACCGGACCGTCGCGGAGGTGACGGAAACCCCGGCGCCGCCGCCCGCCGCCGCGGCCGTTGAGCCGCCCGCCGAGACCAAGGCCGGATGAGCGGGCAGCCGCAGGAAAGCTTCATCTCCCACC
>DATLGR010000137.1:0-1803 GCA_035540415.1 Burkholderiales bacterium
CCGCAATCGATCGGCTATCCGGGCGGCCATGGCCGCCCGGATAGCCGATCGATTGCGGCAAGGCCAGGTCCGGCAACGCCTCGCGCGCCGACTCGAAGGCGAGCAGCAGCGGCGCGAGCGGATGGGCCTGCGGGCTGGTGCAAAGCTCGACGCGGCCGGCCGCGGCGAGCCGCCGGTAGCGCGGCACGATGGCGCTCACCACTTCGCCGACCAGCGCGAGCAGCGCGTGGCGGTCGCCGGCGGAAAAGCGCGTGCCGGTGGCGAGCAGCCGCGTGAAGAGCGAGGAGGCGCGCCGTACCGTCTCGCCGGTCCAGCGCAGGTGGTGCCACACGAGCAGGTCGTCGAAGTACTGGTCCGACAGGTGGTGCGTGCCGCCGCCGCGAAGCCCGGCGTGCAGCGCGCGCAGCGCCTCGAACTCCGGAAAGGACTGCTGCATGCGGGCATGCTCGGGAGCGAGCGCGCGCCGCAGGATCGTCGCGCGTGCCGCCTCCCCGAGCGGCTCGGCCGCCGGGCGCGCGAGCAGCCGCAGCAGCGGTTCGCGCAGCTCGCCCGAGGCGAACTGGCGCGCATAGTCCTCGAGCTGCTCGAGCAGGACGGGCGTGAAGTTCACCACCGCGCGCAGGCGCGGATGCGCCTCGAGGTGGGCGGCCATGTCCGCGTAATCCTTGAGCGCGTGCAGGTAGGCCCACGGCAGGCGGTACTCGCCCGTGCCGGGGTCGCGGTACTCGGGCTGGTGCATGTGCCACACGAGCACCAGCGTGAGCCCGTCCCCGCCGCTCATGCGGCGCGCACGCGACCTTCTTCGAGGTGCCGCGAGAACCACTGCGCGGCGTGGCGCGCCACCGCCTCGAGCGCGGGCGGCTCCTCGAAGCGGTGCGAATCGCTCGGCACCGCGACGAGCTCCTTGGGACCGCCGAGCCTCTCGTAGGCGAGCACGTAGGCGCGGTCGGCCTCGTCGATGATCAGCAGCGTCGCCGCCTCGACCTGCGGCAGCCAGGACAGCGCCGCGTCCGGGCGCCCGTCGCGGCACACCACCGCCTGCACCGCCCGGGGGCGCTTCGCCGCCGCGAGCAGCACGACCGCCGCGCCGATGCCGCAGCCGTACAGCCCGAGCGGCCGCCCGCGTCCCCAGGCCTGGGCGCCGACCCAGTCGAGGGTCTCGAGCAGGCGCACGCACTGCAGCTCGAGGCTGAAGGCATCGTGCCGCTCGAGCGCCTGCCAGGGCGCGAGCAGGTCGGGCTGCACCGTGGCGAAGCCCGCGCGCGCCAGCCGGCGCGCGACATGGCGCTCGCGCCGGTCGCGCCGGTCGACGCCGCTGCCGTGCACGAACACCACGGTGCCGCGCGCGCCCGAGGGCACGTGCAGCGTGGCGGCGAGCGTGCCGTCGCTGAAAGGAATCCTGGTATCGCTCATCGGGATTGCTCCTCCTGTAGAACGCCGAAGAGCGCGGCACGCACCTCCTCCGGCCGGGGGTCGTAGATGCCGCGCGCGGCAAGCGCGTCGCTCGCCGCGACCAGGATGCGGTGCGCGTGCGCAGCCGGGCGCGTGCCGCCGGGCGGCACGAAGCGCAACCGCCGCTCGTCGGCTCCGACCAGGCTCACCGCCGTGCCCTCGGTGAGCCCGCGCATCAGGCTGCGGTAGTTGGCGGCCGAGCCGGCGAAGCCGCGCACGGCGAGCACCAGCGGCTTTGCCGCATCGGCGGGCTCGATCAGCGCCGGCACCCGCGCCGGCCCCGCGGGCGTGGCGAGCACCCCGCCGGCCAGGACGATGGCGATCTCCCAGGCGCCGGGCACCGCGATGCCG
>DATLGR010000138.1:0-3089 GCA_035540415.1 Burkholderiales bacterium
GACGTGAACCACGCGCCGCTTGCGGCGCGTGGTTCACGTCGGCCGGATCGGGCTCGACCGCGGCGAGCACCACGCCCTCGGCGACGAAGCGCGCGAAGTCGTCCACGTGGCCGTCGGTGTCGTCCCCCGCGATGCCCTCGCCCAGCCACAGCACGCGCTCGGCGCCGAGGTGCGCGCCGAGCGCCGCCTCGATGTGGCTGCGCGTCATCGCCGGATTGCGGTTGGGATTGAGCAGGCACTGCTCGGTGGTGATCAGCAGCCCCGCACCGTCGACGTCGATCGAGCCGCCCTCGAGCACCATGTCGACGGACAGGCAGGGCAGCCCCAGGGCCTCGGCCATGCGCCGCGGCACCGCATCGTCCAGATCGTACGGCGGATACTTGCCGCCCCAGGCGTTGTAGCGGAAGTCGAGCGCCACGCGCCCGCCTTCGCCATCTCGCACCACGATGGCGCCGTGATCGCGGCACCAGGCGTCATCGGTCGGGATCGGCTCGAGCACCACGCGCCCCGCCGCCACCTCCCCCGGAAAGAAGGCGCGCACACGCTCCGGCTCCAGCGTATTGATGTGCACCCGCTCGCCGGGGGCGAGCGCGACCACCGCCTCGGCAAGCGCCGCCTGCGCCGCCTCCAGGCCGTCGGGCCAGGTCTTGCGGTTGTGCGGCCAGGAGAGCCAGGTCGCCTCGTGCGGCGCCCACTCGGGCGGCATGCGAAAAGCCATTTCGTTCCGACCGTACGTTGCCCCAACCAGTATCAGCGGGGGTCGGCCATCAGGGGCGCGTGCTGGCGAGCGCGCACGTTGACGTAGGAATCGGTTTGCATGGGGCCTCCAGGAAATTGCCGCGAGCATAGGCTAACCGGGCCCGCGCCGTCACCCGCCGGCGCTTTCGGGAAGCTTTGCGAAGCCTTGTGCACGGACATGGCCCGAGGGCATCATGGCGCCCGCATCCACGCCCAATAGGACGCAGGGGAGCACGAGATGGGGGACACCCCGCAGCAGGAATCGGCCTGGCGCGTGCAGATCAATCCGCCGGTGTTCTTCGTTTCCAGCGTGCTTGCGCTCGCCTTCGTGATTGGCGCCGCGGCCTACCCGGAGCCCGCCGGCACGCTTTTCGGCGCCGCGCAGTCCTGGGTCACCGAGTCAGCCGGCTGGTTCTATGTCCTGGCGGTGGCCGGCTTCCTCGTCTTCGTGATCGCGCTCGCGTTCTCGGGCTACGGCCACATCAAGCTCGGGCCGGACCACAGCGAGCCCGACTACAGCTACACGTCGTGGTTCGCGATGCTGTTCTCCGCGGGCATGGGAATCGGCCTCATGTTCTTCGGCGTGGCCGAGCCGGTGATGCACTACGTGAGCCCGCCGGTAGGTGAAGGCGCGACCGTGGCGGCGGCGCGCGACGCCATGCGCATCACCTTCTTCCACTGGGGCGTGCACGCCTGGGCGATCTACGCGGTGGTCGCGCTGTCGCTCGCCTACTTCGCTTTCCGCCACGAGCTGCCGCTCACGATCCGCTCGGCGCTGTACCCGCTGATCGGCGAGCGCATTTACGGCCCGATCGGCCATGCGGTCGACATTTTCGCGGTGCTCGGCACGCTGTTCGGCGTCGCCACCTCGCTCGGCTTCGGCGTCATCCAGATCAACGCCGGCCTCGGCCATCTCTTCGGCCTGCCTTCGACGACCGGCGTGCAGGTGGCGCTGATCGCCGCGATCACCGCGATCGCAACGGTCTCTGTTGCGCTCGGCCTGGACGCCGGCATCCGGCGCATCTCGGAGTTCAACATCGTGCTCGCCGTGGCGCTGCTCGCCTTCGTGCTGGTTGCGGGTCCAACCGTGTTCCTGCTGCAGACGCTGGTGCAGAACACCGGCATGTACCTCTCGAGCCTGTTCGAGATGACCTTCAACCTCTACGCGTACGAACCCACCGACTGGATCGGGGGCTGGACGCTGTTCTACTGGGGCTGGTGGATCGCCTGGTCCCCCTTCGTCGGCATGTTCATCGCGCGCGTGTCGCGCGGGCGCACCATCCGCGAGTTCGTCGCCGGCGCGCTGCTGGCGCCCGCCGGCTTCACCTTCATGTGGCTCACGTTCTTTGGCGACACGGCCATCCACATGATCCTGCTCCAGGGCCTGGGCGAGCTGGCCGACGCGGTGAAGGCGGACACGTCGGTGGCCCTGTTTCGCTTCTTCGAGCATCTGCCGCTCGCCGGGCTCACCTCGCTCCTCGCCACCGTGCTGGTGGTGACCTTCTTCGTCACCTCCTCCGATTCCGGCTCGCTGGTGGTCGACATGCTCACCTCGGGCGGCGAGGAGGAGTCCCCGGCCTGGCAGCGCGTCTTCTGGGCGGTGGTGGAAGGGATCGTCGCCGCGGCGCTGCTTGTCGCGGGCGGGCTGCAGGCGCTGCAGACGGCCACCATCGCGGCCGCCCTGCCCTTCGCCGCCATCATGATCCTCATGTGCTGGGGTCTCGTGCGCGCGCTGCGCATCGAGGGGATGAAGCGGCTCAGCCTGCGCCGTGCGCGGGTGATGCCGGCGGGGCCGCCCACCGCGGCGGGGTGGAAGGTGCGGCTGCGCAGCCTCGTGCATCAGCCTTCGCGCGCCGAGGTCGACCGGTTCATCGCCGAGGTCGCGCGGCCGGCGCTCGAGGAGGTCGCCGCCGAGCTGCACAAGCAGAAGCTCGACGCGCGCGTCGCCGGGGACGAGAAGGAGCGCGTGTGGCTCGAGGTGCGCCATGGCGAGGAGATCGATTTCCTTTACTCCGTGCAGCCGCGCCCATACGAGCCGCCCTCGTTCGTCCTGCGCGACACGCGCCGGCGCCGCCAGGAGGCGCTCAAGTACTTCCGCGCCGAGGTACACCTGCGCGAAGGCGGACAGGACTACGACATCATGGGCTGGGCGAAGAACGACGTGATCAACGACGTGCTCGACCAGTACGAGCGCCACATGCATTTCCTTGCCGCGGTGCGCTGACAGGTCAGGGTAAAGGCGCGGGATAAAGGCTTACGAGCGCCGCCACCGCCGCGGCGAGCGCGGCGTGCGCCGCCTCCAGGCCGTCGGGCCAGGTCTTGCGGTTGTGCGGCCAGGAGAGCCAGGTCGC
>DATLGR010000139.1:0-5836 GCA_035540415.1 Burkholderiales bacterium
GGCGAGCTTTCGGTACCGGCAGCCGCCATTGCACGGCTGCGCTCCATGGTCGACGCCATCGGGCGGCGGGAAGTCCCGCCCGCGGGCGCCGCCGAGGCCGTCGCGCTGCGAGCCCTGAGCGCCCGGCTCGCCGTGCCGCCGCTGGCGCCGCCTGCAATGCCCGCAGCGCTCGCTGCCCCCGACGCGCCCCGCGACAAGCGTGTCCTTCGCGACGACATCGACGCGCAACTGCTCCCCGTGTTCCTGGAAGAGGCGCAAGAGCTCGTGCCGGTGATCGGCGGCGACCTGCGCGAATGGAAGACGAACCCGCGCGATGAAGGCGTGCTGCAGTCGCTGCGCCGCGGCCTGCATACGCTCAAGGGCAGCGCCCGCATGGCGGGTGCCATCCGCCTGGGCGAGCTCACGCACATCATGGAAAGCCGCATCGACGCTGCGGTGGAGGCGGATGCCTTCTCGCCGGCGCTGTTCGCGGAGCTCGAGGAAAAGATGGACCGCCTGAGCGCCGATCTCGAGCGCATGCGGCTGCCCGCCGCGCCGGCGGCGCCCGAGGACGCGGCATCCGGGGCGCGGCCCTCGCGCGCCGCGGCGCGCCTGCGCATCAGCGCCGAGACGCTCGATCACCTGATCAACGAGGCGGGTGAAGTGAGCATCGCGCGCGCCCGGGTGGAAGGCGAGCTGCGTGCGATCCGCAACAGCCTGGCGGACCTCGCCGACAGTGCGGCACGGCTGCGCGCGCAGCTGCGGGAGGTCGAGATCCAGGCCGACAGCCAGCTGCAGTCGCGCCTGTCGGTGCTCGAAGAGCAGGCCGGTGAGTTCGATCCCCTGGAGTTCGACCGCTATACGCGGCTGCAGGAGCTCACGCGGCTGATGGCCGAAACGCTCAATGACATCGGCTCCATCCACCAGAACCTGGCGCGCGGCCTGGCTGAAGCCGACTCGGCCCTGCTCCACCAGGCGCGCACGAGCCGCGAGGTGCAGCAAAGGCTCATGCGCATGCGGGCGGTGCCGTTCTCCACGGTGAGCGAGCGGCTGCACCGCCTCGTGCGGCAGACGGCGCGCGAGCTGGACAAGAAGGTCGAGCTCGAGGTCGAGGGCGCGGAGCTCGAGCTCGATCGCAGCGTGCTCGAGCGCATCGCCGCCCCGCTGGAGCACCTGCTGCGCAATGCCCTCGCGCACGGCCTCGAGACGCCGGCCGCGCGGGCCGCGGCCGGCAAACCCGAGGCGGGCCGCGTCCGCCTCATGCTGCGTCAGGAATCCAACGAGATGGCGCTCGTCATCGCCGACGACGGGGCCGGAATCGACACGGACAAGCTCGTCGCCCGCGCGCTTGAGCGCGGCGTCGTTGCCGCCGGGAGCGCACCCGCGGAGCATGAGCGGCTGCAGCTGGTGTTTGCCCCCGGTCTTTCCACCGCCGACACGGTGTCGGAGCTGGCGGGGCGCGGCGTCGGAATGGACGTGGTCCGCAGCGAGATCGCCGCCATCGGCGGGCGCATCGACATCGCGTCGAGCCGCGGGCAAGGCACCACGTTCACCGTGTACCTGCCATTGACGCTCGCCGTGACGCAGGCCGTGCTGGTGCGCGCGGCCGGGGGGCTGTTTGCGATCTCCACCGCCCTGGTCGAGCAGGTGCTGCGCCTCAAGAGCGACGCGATGGCCGAGCGCTACCGCGCGAAGCAGGTAGAGCATCAGGAGCGGGTGTATCCGCTGCAGTCCCTGCGCCACCTCCTCGAGCCCGGCACGCCCACCGAGTTGGAGCCGTACAATTCGGTGCTGCTCCTGCGAAGCGGCATCCAGCGCATCGCTCTGCACGTCGACCGGCTGGTGGGGAACCAGGAAATCGTGGTGAAGCCGGTCGGCCCGCAGCTCGCCCGCGTGTCTTGGATCGCGGGCGCCACGGTGCTCGGCGACGGCAGCATCGTGCCCATCATCAACCCGGTGGTGCTCGCGCAGCGCTCGAGCTCGCGCGCAAGCCTGTTTTCCACCACCACGCTCGTGCCCCAGTACGCCGCGCGGCGCCCCGCGCAGGCACCCCTCGTCATGGTGGTGGACGACTCGCTCACCGTGCGCAAGGTGACCAGCCGCCTGCTCGAGCGCGAGGGCTACCAGGTGGCCACCGCGAAAGACGGGCTGGAGGCGCTCGAGCAGCTGCGCACCGCGCTGCCGCGCCTGCTGCTGATCGACATCGAAATGCCGCGCATGGACGGCTTCGATCTGGCGCGCCACGTGCGCGGCGACGAGCGCACGCGCCACATCCCCATCATCGTGATCTCCTCCCGTACCGCCGAGAAGCACCGCAACCAGGCCGCGGCCCTGGGCGTGAATGCGTTTCTGGGCAAGCCCTACCAGGAGGCCGAGCTCCTGCAGCACCTGGGCGATCTGCTCGGCGCGGCGGTCCACTGAAGGTCGCGCTGCAGGAGCGGCTGGGGAAGTATCCGCTGGTCCGGGAGATCGGCAGCGGCGCCACCAGCTCGGTCTATCTCGCGCGCGACCCGCTCACCGAGCGGGAAGTGGCCATCAAAATATTCCAGTTCGAGCGCGACGCAGACCCGCTCACCGAGCGCATGAAGCACAAGGCGTTCGTGGCCGAAGCGTCGCTCGCCGGCAAGCTCAACCATCCCCATATCGTCGAGATCTACGATGCGGTGGTGGAGCCCGGCTACAGCTATCTCGTGATGGAATACGTGCGCGGCACCACGCTCGAGGCGCACTCCACTGTGGCGAGCCTGCTGCCGCTCGACAAGGTGGTGGAAATCGTCTTCAAGTGCATCCGGGCGCTGGAATACGCCTTCCAGCACGGCATCATCCACCGCGACATCAAGCCGGGGAATATCCTGCTCTCGGAGCGGGGCGAAACGAAGGTGGGCGACTTCGGCGCCTCGTTCCAGCACCGGCCGGGGGAAACCACCACCCAGATCGCCGGCGTAGGCTCGCCCGCCTACATGTCGCCCGAGCAGGTGCGCATGGAGCCGCTCACGCAGCAGACCGACATCTACTCGCTGGGCGTGACCATGTACCGGCTGCTGACGGGGCGTCTGCCGTACATGGCCAACACGCAGGCGGCGCTGGCCTACGCCATCCTGAACAACGTTCCCCCCGCACCTACGACCCTGCGGCCGCAGCTGCCGGCGCTGCTCGACCGCATCGTGATGAAGGCGATCGCCAAGCGCCCGGCCGAGCGGTACGCCTCATGGCTGGACTTCGGCAAGGCGCTCAGCCAGGCGTTCACCGCGCTGCGCCTGACCGACGCCTCGGTGAGCGACTCGGAGAAGTTCAACGAGCTGCGGCAGATGCCGTTCTTCGAGGACTTCGGCGACGTGGCGCTGTGGGAAGTGGTGCGCATCGGCACCTGGAGCGCGCTTCCCGCAGGCAGCGTGCTCATCCGCGAGGGCGAGGAGGGCGACAGCTTCTACCTCCTCGTGAAAGGCGAGGTCGCGGTGACCCTGGAGGCGAAGGAGCTCGCGCGGATCGCGCCGGGCGGCTGCTTCGGCGAGATGGTTTACTTTGCGCGCCGCAGCGCCCGGCGCGCCACCACCATCACCGCACGCACGCCGGTGACGGTCATCGAGATCCGCGCGGCGGCGCTGCAGGCGGCGACCGAGGCCTGCCAGAACGCCTTCAACAAGGCGGTGACCCGGGTGCTCATCGAGCGGCTCATCCATACCAACAGGCTCCTCGCCCAGGCGGTCACCCGGCCCTAGGCGTGGGACGGTGGGACGCCTCCCCGCGCCCCCGCCGCCGGCTGGCTGGGGTAGGATCGGCCCGGAGGAGGAGGGGCGATGTACACCGCAACGGCGCAGGTGGTCCTGCCGACCACCATCATCGGCTCGCTGCCGCGTCCGGGCTGGTACCGCGAGAATCTCGGGCGTCGTGCCTTTCGCGAGGCGATGGTCGAGCGCGACTTCCGCGAGCAGTACCTCGACGCGGCCTCGGCCTACCTGCGCGACCAGGAAACCGCCGGGCTCGACATCGTGACCGACGGCGACTGCCGCTTCGACGCCGACGTCGGCGGCCACAACTGGTTTTCGTACGCGCCGCTGCGCATGGAGGGCTTCGCCGGCGCGCGGCCCTATGCGGTCAAGGGCGGGCTTGCCGGCATCCCGCACAAGCCCGGTCATATCCTGCACGACATCCTCGAGGCGCGGGTCATGCCCGACCTCGTCGGGCCCGTGGGGCGCGGCACGCTGCAGTACACGGCGATCTGGAAGGCGGCGCAGCGGCTGACGACCCGCCCGGTCAAGTTCGGCACCATCACCGCCGAGCTCATCGCGATGGCGGTGCGCGACCTGCATTACCGCGACCTGCGCAAGGCGATCCTTGCAGTGAGCGATGCGCTCAACGCCGAGCTCACCGAGCTCGTGGATGCCGGCTGCCGCGTCGTGCAGCTCGAGGAGCCGCAGATCCACCTGCTCGCCGCCAAGGGCCTCAACGATCCGGTGCTCAATCCGGAGTTCCTGGTCGAGGTGTTCAACAACACCGTGCGCGGCCTGCGCGCCAAGGCGGAGATCTGGTGCCACACCTGCTGGGGCAACCCGGCGGGACAGCGGCTGTTCGCGCGCCATCCAAGCTACGCGCCGGCGCTGGCGGCGCTGGCGCGCCTCGACGCCGACGTCCTCACCTTCGAGACCTGCAGCTCCGGCGGCATGGACCTCGAGGCGATCGGGCGCGGCATCCGCGACCAGAAGGTGGCGATCGGCGTTGTCGATCACCACACCCTCCAGGTCGAGACGCCCGAGCAGGTGGCCGAGCTCGTGCGCCGCGCGCTCAAGCACATCCCCGCCGAGCGCCTGGTGCTCGCCTCCGATTGCGGCATGGGCCGCGAAGGCATGAGCCGGCGCCACGCCTACTACAAGATGGTCTCCATCGTGCGCGGGACGAACCTGGTGCGCCGCGAGCTCGGCCTGCCCGAGGCGGCCTGTCTCGCGGCCGACGAACGCTTTTCCATGGTCGAAGGGGAGTCGTGATGAGAACGGCAATCGCTGTGATCCTGCTCGCTGCCGCCTTCGGGGCCGAGGCGCGCGAGTACAAGATGACCATCGGCTCGAGCCATCCGCCGGTGCTGCCCTGGACGCAGCCGCTGCGCGATCTGGTGGTGCCAGTCTCGAACCGGCTGCTGAAGGAACTCGGCCTTCCCGACACCATCCGCTGGACCGAGGCCTACGGCGGCGCGCTCTATGACTTCAACAACACCCTGGAAGGCGTGGGGGACGGGCTCGCCGACATCGGCTGGGTCGGCTCGCTGTGGGAGCCCGCCAAGCAGCCGCTGCAGAACGTGGCCTACTACTCGCCCTTCGTCACCGGCGACTTCCGCGCGCTCATGGAGGTGCAGGACCAGCTCATGGAGCGCGTCCCGGCGTTCGCGGCCGAGTGGACCAAGCACAACACCGTCTACCTCGGCGCCCAGGTGGCCGACACCTATCACCTCGTCACGAAGTTCCCGGTGCGCACGCTCGAGGACTTGAAGGGCAAGAAGCTCCTCGCCCCGGGAGCGATCGCGAGCCGCGTCCATGGGACCGGTGCGATCCCCGTGGATGCCGGGCTGCCGGTGTTCTACAACATGCTGCAGACCGGCGTGGCCGACGGCGCCGTCATCCTGATCACCGGCGTGCTGCCGTTCAAGCTGCAGGAAGTCGCGCCCTACATTACCCGCGTGGACCTCGGCGCCGTATTCTCCGGCGCCCTGGCGATGAACAAGAACACCTGGGACCAGCTCCCGCCGCACATGAAGGTGCTGTTCCGCATGCTGGGTCGCGAATACGCTTTGCGCTGTGCCGAGCTCGTGGCGCAGCGCGAGGCCGGCGCCTGGACGGCGCTTGCCAAGATGCCGGGCGTGCGCATC
>DATLGR010000140.1:0-2572 GCA_035540415.1 Burkholderiales bacterium
GGCATGCTGCGCTTCCCGCGCCGCGTCGAGAGGCCGCAGCCCCTCGTCGTCGAGCGGCTCCTGGCGCGCGGCGCGGACCCCGCCGTCGCCGACGACGAGGGGCTGCGGCCTCTCGACGCGGCGCGGGAAGCGCAGCATGCCGAGCTCGTCCGCGTGCTGGAACGCCACGGCGCTCGGTGACCGTGAGCGTCGCCGCCAGGCGACAGTAAAAAGGGGATGGGGCTCAAGGGCCTAGGAAGAATGTGCACTCCGTCGTCCGGAGAAAGCGACACCCTGGGCCACATGGTGCTCATAAGCCTTTGAACCATAAAGGGCCAAATCTGGCACGCCCATTGCAAAGAATCGTCCAAAGGGAGGATCCACAATGGATCGCACTATCGGCTGGCTCAAGCATGAGGCCGGCGCGACCGCCCAGGCATTCGCCGGATTCTTCATTCTGGCGTTCGTGATGCTCGGCATCGGCGGAACCATCTACAAGGTCATCTCGCCCGACGGGTGGATCGCGCAGGCGTTCGGCCGCAGCCTTTCGGCGGGCGCCGCGGCCCTCGGATCCCTGCTCGTCATCGTCGCGCTCGCCTGGTTCTCGCGCGGCTGGACCTCTCCGCGGCGGCGAAACCAGTTCTCCGACGTCATCGTGTACGGCTTCGCGCTCGCCGGCTTGGTGTACTTCGCGCAATTCTGGATCGAGGGGCGCTTCTGAGCGCAGGCTGATTTCCTTCAAGCGGGCGATCGAAAGATCGCAGCTCCCCGGGCCCGAGCTTTCCCCCCCTATGAGCCGGGCCCTTTTTTTTGCGGCGTAATCCTTGCTTTTGTCCCGCGCTCCATGCAGCTTCGCCCGGACCCCGTCGTCACGCCGGAGGACGTCATTCGAGGACGCCGCGCCCTGGTCAAGGACGCCGCGTGGGCGAGCCTGGTGGGTGCGCTCTACGGCGGGGTCATCCTCGTCGGCTTCGCCGTCGAGCTTGGCGCGACCCCTTTCCTGATCGGGCTGCTCGCCGCGATCCCGTTCCTCGCCCAGATGGCGCAGCTGCCGGCGGTGGCGCTCATCGAGCGGCTGCGCCAGCGGCGCAAGATCGCGATCGTCGCCGTCACGCTGTCCCGGCTCACCATTTTTGCGCTCGCGGCGATCCCGTTCATGGGCGATACGTCGGCGCA
Organism: Burkholderiales bacterium; assembly: GCA_035540415.1. Lineage (GTDB taxonomy): Bacteria > Pseudomonadota > Gammaproteobacteria > Burkholderiales > SG8-39 > SCGC-AG-212-J23. Next base: position 1,156 of record DATLGR010000140.1, read on the forward strand.
GCTCGCGGCGCTCATCCTCGCGCAGCTTGCCATCACGCTGCTCGGCTCGGTCGGCGGGTGCGCCGTCAATTCCTGGATGCACCAGCTGCTCGAGGGCAAGGGGCTGGGCGACCTGTTTTCGCGCCGCCTGTTCTGGTCCACGGTCCTGGCGGCCCTTGGCGCGCTGGCCGCCGGCCAGCTGGTGCAGCACTGGCCGCTGCCCGAGCGGCTGCAGGCCTACTCGGTGGCCTTCGCCATGGCCGGCGTGGCCGGCTTCGTCAGCACGTACTACCTCGCCACGGTGCCCGAGCCGCAGATGACGCGCGCCGCGCCGCTGCCGGTGCTCGCCATCCTGCGCTCGCCGTTCCAGGACCTCAACTTCCGGCGGGTGATCGTCTTCATGGTGTCGTGGAACTTCGCCTCGAACCTCGCGGCGCCGTTCATCGCGGTCTATCTGCTTCGCCAGCTGGGCTATGGCCTGGGGACGGTCACCACGCTGTGGATCGCGAGCCAGGTGGCCAATGCGCTCACCATGTACCTGTGGGGGCGCCTGTCGGACCGGCTGTCGAACAAGGCGATCCTCGCCGTGGCGCTGCCCGCCTACTTCGGCTGCCTGGTGGCGCTGCCCTTCACCGCCATTCCGGTGATGCACTCGCTGACGCTGCCGCTGCTCTACGTCATCCACGTGGCGATGGGCGCGGCTTCCGGCGGCATCGGGCTCGCGACCGGGAACCTCGGCCTCAAGCTCGCGCCCCAGGGCCAGGGCACGGCCTACCTCGCGAGCGTGACGCTCCTCGGATCGGTGGGCGCGGGCGTGTCGGCCGTCCTCGGCGGTGCGCTGGCCGACTGGTTTGCGGCGCGCGAGCTCTCGCTGCACCTGCACTGGAGCACCCCCGGCGGCGCCGGCGCGGTCACGGTGCTGCAGTTCGCGCACTGGGAATTCCTGTTCGCCATCTCCTTCGCCCTCGGCGGCTACGTGCTGCACGCGCTGTCGCGCATCGAGGAGGGCCGGGAGATCAGCGAGCGCACCGTGATCCAGCAGTTCGTCGCCGAGGCGGCGCGTCCGCTCAACCAGCTCTCCTCGATCGAAGGGCTGCGCGCGGCGCTGCTGTTCCCGCTCGGCTGGCTGAGCGAGCGGCGCCGCACGCCGCGCTAGAGGAGGCGCTCGAGCGCCGAGGGATCGACGGGCTTCACGAGATGATGGTCGAAGCCCGCCTGCCGCGAGCGCTGCTTGTCCTCGGGTTGGCCCCAGCCCGTGAGCGCGACCAGCACCATCGTCTGGCCGTAAGGCCGGGCGCGCAGGGCACGCGCGGCTTCGTAGCCGTTCATGCGCGGCATGCCGATGTCGAGCAGCGCGAGGGCGGGACGGAAGCCGTCGGCGAGCTCGAGCGCCTCCTGGCCGTCGTAAGCGGTGCGCACTTCATGGCCGACCCCGCGC
>DATLGR010000141.1:0-10405 GCA_035540415.1 Burkholderiales bacterium
GATCACGATCGGCCGCTCCACCAGACGGCCGAAATGCAGGTCGCTCGCGACGACGCGCTTGCTGCCGAGCGCCTGACGCACGCTCTCGGGCGCGCCGAGAGTCAGCCTAAGTTAGCGTTTGAAACTGTCCTGCGGCCCCGAGCGAAGTCGCTCTCCCGGTGGACATCACCACCTGCGCTGCGTTCCGCGGCCCCCCTGCCAGGCCAATGGCTCATGTGCTTGTTCCGCTTTCGTTTTATGCGCAACCGGAGCGCATCGTAGGCGAGCGCGAGCGCGGGGTTAATCCGTAAGTGTACGGAGGCCGCGGTAATAACGGCGCGCTGTTCTATTCGCGAAACAGCCACCACGCCGCGCCGAGCGCGGCGGCGGCGAGGAACGGCACGACGAGCGGGCGCACGCGCGAGCGCCAGAGCGCCCCGCGCGGCGGGGGCGCCGGCGCGAAGTCGATGGCGAGCCGCTGCAGCGTCATTGCCGCGCGCCCGAGGCGCGCGCGAGCTCGGCGCGGATTTCGCGCAGCTTCGCCTTGACGCGCACAGCGTTATCGCTGCCCATGCGCAGCATGATCTTCTGCCCCGCGGAGCGGCGCTCGAGATCGGGATCGGCGAACTCGTAGAGCACCTTGGGCCGCGCGAGCGCGACCGGGCCGTCGAGCTCGGGGGCGGCGAGCAGATCGTCGATCGCCTGGACCAGGCGATCGTTGAAATACCGGTTCGGATAGCCGAGCTCTTCGTAGGCGCGCTGGAACAGCGGGTAGGCATCCACGTAGCGGCGCACCAGCGCGCGGGAATCGAGCGATTCGAACACGCGAACGTACGGCACATACCGTGCCTGGTTGGCCGTCGAGAGTTCCAGCGCCTCCTCCGGCCCGGACACCGAAAAGCGTCCCGGAACCGCCTGCAGCGGCATCAATCGGTGCGGCGCCGTCTGCCGAGGCAGGTTGTCGACGGTCGCGACGATGCGCCGGATCAGTTCGGTGGGCCGGACGAACTGCTGGAACGGCCGGTTGCCGATCAGCCCGGAGACCGCCTCGCGCGCCAGGGAATCGCTCTGGTCGAGCGCCGGGAGCGACGGCGGCGCGTATTCCGGCACGACCAGCGGATGGCGCACCGCCGGCTCGGCAGCCGGCGGCGCCTCGGCGGCGGGAGCCGCCGCCCGCGGGGCAACGGCCGGCTCGCGCAGGCCCAGGGGCTCGGGGGAACGCGGCCACAGGTAGTACGCGCCACCAATCGAGGCCGCGACGAGCGCCGCCAGCGCGAGCCACCATCCAACCGGAGAGGATTGCGTGCGCCGCGGAATGGGACTGTCGTCGCGTACAGACCAGTTTTCCATCTGCCACCTCCGCTGCTTTCGCAGTACCTTACCGCAACGGCGCGTCATCGTCTGCGCTAAAAAAGCGCCGTTCGGACCGCGGCGGCGCCGGTACGCGCGGTGGCGCGCGGCGCGGCCCGCGGCCAGGATGCGCGTGTGCTCAGCGCCTCCAGCCGCCGGCCGCTCTTCGCCAGCCGCCGGGCCTCTCTGCCCGGCGAGCGCGCGCTGTTCCTCGGCGCCTTCGGGCTGCTCCTTGCGCTCACGCTCGTGCCGGTGCTCGCCGCGCGCTATCCCGCGATGGCGGACTACCCGAATCACCTGGCGCGCATGAGCCTCCTTGTGGAGCTCGCCGATGCCCCGGCGCTCCAGGAACACTACGCCGTGCTCGAGCGGCCGGTCGCCAACCTCGGCATGGACCTCCTCATCCCGCCGCTCGCGGCCCTGGGCATGGAGCTGGAGGCGGCCGGGCGCGCGTTCGTCGGCCTGACGCTCGCGCTCTTCTGCACGGGGGTGGTGGTGCTCGGCTGGGCGAGCCAGCGCCGGCCGCCATGGCTCGCGCTCCTCGTGTTCGCGTTCGCCTACAACCTGTACGTGATCTACGGGTTCCTCAACTATTTCTTCGGCCTGGGGATGGCGTTTCTCACCCTCGCGCTGTGGATCCGCACCCCGGCGCTCAACCCGTGGATCCGCCTCGCCATCTTTTCCGCCCTCGGCACGCTGCTGCTCGCCATCCACCTGATGGCGTTCGGCGTCTATGGGCTCGCCGTGGCGGCCTGGGCCGCCGGCGAGCGCGGCTTCTCGCCGCGACGCCTTGCCGAGCCGCTCGCGCAGTTCATCGTTCCCGTGCTCCTGTACCTCACGGCCTTCCAGCACACCGGGGGCTTCGACTTCTACTACGACGACCCGGTGAAATCGAAGCTGCTGGGGGCCGCGGGCCTGTTTCTTGGCTACAGCCGCCTCGCGGACGGCGCGCTCGCGCTCGCGGTGCTCGCCGGCGCCGCATGGCTCGTGCTGCGCCGCCGATGGACGCTCCCGTGCCGCGGCGCAGGCGCCGCGCTCGCCACGATGACGGCGGCCTTCATCGCGCTCCCGTTCTACGCCATGGGCAGCTGGATGCTCGACAGCCGCCTGAGCGTTCCCGTGCTCGCGCTCGCGCTCGCCTTCGTGGCGTTGCCGCCGCTGGAAGCGGCAAGCCGCCGCACCGCGATCGTCCTCGCCGTGTGCCTCGGCGCGCTGGTCGTGCCGCGGACCTGGACGGTGGCAACGCACTGGCAGGTCGCCTCCAACGCCTTCGCCGAGGTGCGCGCCGCCCTCGCGGCCGTGACGCCCGGTGCGCGCGTCGCGACCGTGCAAATCAAAAGCGGCGTGGGCGTCGAGTTCCCGCCGCTGCGCCACGCGGCCGCCTTTGCCGTCGTCGACCGGCACGCCATGATCCCGAATCTCTTCGCCTATCCGTTCAACGGCGAATCGGTGGCCTTCCGCGAGCACCTGCTGCCCATTGCCGCGCGCCACCGCTTCCCCACGCTGCGCGGCGCGGAGCGCCCCGACTGGGATTCGCTCGCGGCGAATTTCGACTATGTCCTGGTGATCGGCCTGCCGCTCGCGGCGGTGCCGGGGGCGTTCCGGCCGCTGACCGGCGGCAACGGATTTCACCTGGTGAAGAGCCCGCGCCCCTGAGGCTTGCTATCCTCGGCGCGTGAGCGCGCCGAAGGTCTATCTCCACTACACGCAGGAAGAGCTCAACCGAAACTTCGACCAGCGCAGCTGGGCGCCCAACGCGCACGAGGTCATCGCGCGCTACCCGCAGATGAGCGCCGCCACGCGCAGCCGCCTGCAGCATCGCGCCGGCGTGGCCTACGGGCCCGGCGCCGACGAGACGCTCGACATCTTTCCCGCGCCGGGGCTCGGGCGCCCCGTGCAGGTGTTCGTGCACGGCGGGGCCTGGCGCCACTTCGGCAAGGACGACTATTCCTTCGTCGCGGAGGCCTTCGTGCCCGCCGGCATCGCCACGGTGGTGCTCAACTTCACCAATCTGCCGCAGATCCGCCTGCCGGGGATGATCGACCAGGTGCGCCGCGCGCTCGAGTGGGTGCACCGCCACGCGCAGGGCTTCGGCGGCGATCCCGCGCGCATCCATGTGTCCGCGCATTCCTCGGGCGCGCATCTTGCCGCCAACGCGCTGCAGCAGGTCGATTTCGTCCGCTCGGCCGCGCTCGCCAGCGGGCCGTACTTCCTCGAGCCGGCGCTGCTCAGCCACCGCAGCGAGTACCTCCGGCTGGAAGGCGACGAGGTCCGGCGCCTGAGCCCCGGGCTCAATGCCCACCGGCTGCGCTGCCCGGTGCTGGTCGCGTACGCCGAGAACGACACCGACGAGTTCCGCCGCCAGTCGCGCGAGTTCGCCGCCGGCCTGGAGGCCGCGGGCCGGCTTCTGGGCCTCATGGCCTGCGAGAAGGTCAATCACTTCGAGCTGATGGAGCGCTGGGCCGATCCCGGACACGAGTGGACCCGGGCCATGCTCGAGCTCTTCAAACCGATCTAGACTAGCGGCCATGCCGACCCTCAACATCTACAACGTCGAATCGCTGGGCAAGCCGCTCGGCCAGTATTCGCACGTCACCCGCGTCAAGGCCTCCGAGTACCTCTTCATCGCCGGGATGCTGGCGCCGGGGGAGGACTTCGACGCGCAGTGCAGCGGCGTCTTCGGCCAGATCGAGCAGGCGCTCAGGTCCGCGGGCGCCGGCTGGGGCAACGTGGTCCAGTTCACGACCTACCTCGTGCACTCGCAGCGCATCCCCGATTTCATGAAGTGGCGCGTGCGCGAGTTCCCGCGGCTGTTCCCGAACGGCGCCTATCCCCCCAACACCCTGCTGGTGGTCGATCGCCTGGTCCAGGAGCAGTTCCTGGTCGAGGTGCAAACCGTGGCGGCGCTCTAGCCGAACGCCACCATGTCCTTCAGCACCGAGATCCATCCCGGCGTCGAGGCGAATCCCCCGGCGGCGAGCCGCGGCTTCGTCCTCAACCACTCCATGCTGCGGGTCAAGGACCCGGCCGTCTCGCTCGACTTCTACACGCGCGTGATGGGCATGCGCGTGCTGCGGCGGCTCGACTTCCCGGAAATGAAGTTCTCGCTCTACTTCCTCGCCCGCACCGACGAGGCCGTGCCCGAGGACGTCGGCGAGCGCACCGCCTGGACCTTCAGCCAGCGCGGCATCCTGGAGCTCACCCACAACTGGGGCACCGAGTCGGACCCGGCGTTCCGCTACCACGACGGCAACGCCCAGCCGCAGGGCTTCGGCCATCTCTGCTTCTCCGTGCCGGACCTCGACGCCGCCGTCCGCTGGTTCGACGAGAACCAGGTGCCTTACGTGAAGCGGCCCGACCAGGGGAAGATGAAGAACATCGCCTTCATCCGCGATCCCGACGGCTACTGGATCGAGATCGTGCAGGCATCGCTTCTGAAGGCGCTGGGCCGGCCGGGCTGATCAGGCCGCGCCGGTGGTCATCACCACCGGGGCGTGGTCGCTGGTGCCGAACCCGGCGAGGACCGCGCAGCTTTGCGCGCGCGCGGCGAGCGATGGGGAAGCGAGCACGTAATCCAGGCGCCAGCCGATGTTGCGGGCGCGCATGTTGCGCCAGGGCGGCCACCAGGTGAAGAGGTTGTCATTCGCCGGGTCGAGCATGCGCCCGACGTCGACCAGATGCTCGCCCAGCAGCTCGGCGAAGAGCGCCCGCTCCTCGGGCCGCTGGCCGATGACGCCGGGCTTGCGCTCGCGCGGGTGCACGTCGCGCTCCTCGCGCGCGACGTTGAGGTCGCCGCACAGCACGACGCTGCGGCCCTCGGCATGCAGGCGCCGCGCCCAGGCCGCGAGGCGCTCCAGGAACGCGAGCTTGGCGGGGTAGCTCTTGCCGCCGTTGGGCACGTACACCGACGCGAGCACCAGGTCGCCGAGCTCGGCCTGCACGATGCGCGACTCCATGTCGAACTCCGGATGGCTGAACACCGGCTCGGCGTCGAAGGCGCCCTTGCGCACGTGCAGCGACACCCCCGAGTAGGCGCGCAGGCCGTGCCAGAACACGTGGTAGTCCTCGAGCTGGCACTGCGGGGGGACCTGGGAGGGCTCGGCCTTGAGCTCCTGCAGGCACACGACGTCGGGCCGGTCGCGCTCGAGCCATTCGCAGAACTGCGCCTGGCGGGCGCGGATGCCGTTGACGTTCCAGGTGCCGATCTTCAACCGGCGAGCTCGCCCTCGCACTCGAGCGCCCGCAGCAGCACCTGCGGCAGCCGCTCCGGCATGGTCTCGCGGATCCACAGCAGCATCGCCTGCGACGAGGGCATGTCGCAGTCGCCGGCCCGCCAGCTCATGAGCGACTGCAGCAGCGGGCCTTGCAGCGGCCCCAGCACCTCCTCGATCGCGCGATTCACCACGAGGCGGTGCTGCACGTAGTCCTGCGCCGGAATGAGGTGGCTGTGCAGGCGGCACAGCTCGACCAGCGGCCCGTCGCGATAGGCGCGCGGCTCGAACTTGTTCGTGAGGTGGGAGCAGAACACGGACATGCCTTGCTCGCGTGCGAGCTCGCCGCCAAGCGCCTCCAGCCGGAAGCTCGCCTGCTCCTGGCCATGGCTGGCGAGCACGGAAGTCATCTCGCCCCACCAGCGCAGCCGCTCGAACCCTGCGGCTCGCGAGGCCGCGAACATGCGCCCGACGGCCGACTGGAAGGCGTCGTCCTGCGGCCAGCCGTCGATCAGGACCGCCGGAAGCGCGGTTTCGGCGTCGATCGCGGCGAGCTGGCCGCGGCGCGCGGCCGCCGCCGCGTCGATGCCGAGCGCGCCGAGGCGCTCGTGGATGGCCCTGAGGTGGCCGCGCGTGCCGGTGAGCACCACGCCTTCGCCCGCCTGCAGCCCCTCCGCGGCGTAATGGCCCACCGCGTCGGCGAGGAACTCGTCGGCATCGTAGATCTGGAGGACGTGCGCGCCCGGCGCCGGCCGGGCGAGCAGGTCTTTCCAGGAGCTGTGGCAGGAACGCTGCAGCATTGTTTCGGCGAAAACGGGAGATAGTAGCAGCCGGAGTCAACAGCGACTGCTGACGTTCGTGTCATGGAAACCACGACACGAACGTCGTTCGCCGACTACTCAGAATCCAACCCGGATGCCGATGGCGCGATTGCGGGTGACCACGTCGTATTCCATGACGATGATGCCGGCGAGAAACGCCTTGCGCCAGGGCCCGACGAGGAGATCGGCCACCAGCACCGTCGTGATCATCGAGCCGACGAAGTAGGCATCCACGCGATCTACGGAGGGGTGCCGGCCGAGGAGCCCGTTCTTCTCGTAGAAGCGATCCGGGTTCTTGGCGATGTGGCGCGTCTGCCCCCAGTCCACGGCGAGCAGGGTGAGCGCCGAAGCCCCGAGGGCGAAGTCGGCGCCGTCCCAGCGTGCTTCGCTCGCGTGCCCGGAGACAACCTTCAGGAGCGCCAAGGCCGCGAGCGTTCTTATTATTCTGCCCACGCGCGGTATCTTCCTGAGGAAAGGCGCCAACGTCAAAACTGGACAGCCAGGCACCGGATCTGATAGCGCGCCCGCGCGCGGCTTTCCGCTCGCCCTGGTGCTGTGGGCGGCGCTCGGCATCGGGCTGCACGTCGGCATCGCCCGCTTCACCTACGGGGTGATGCTCCCCGCGCTGAAGCGCGATCTCGGTCTCGATTACTTCGGCGGCGGCGCGCTGAACGCGGTCCATCTGCTCGGCTATCTCGCCGGCACGCTGGCCGCGCCGCGGCTCGCGGCGCGGCTCGGGATGGCGCCGATGTCCGCGGCCGCCCATGCCCTGGCCGCCGCGGGCGCGCTCGCCTGCGCGCTCGCGCCGACGCCTTCCGAAGCGCTCGGCCCGGCGATGCTGGCGCTGGGCCGGCTCGCGACTGGCCTGGGCGCGGGGGCCGGCGTGGTCGCGATCCTGGTGATCGCCTTCGGCGCGGTGCCGGCGGCGGCGCGCCCCTCGGTGAGCGCGCTCGTCTGGTCGTCGATGGGCGTGGCGGTGGTGCTGAGCGGCGTTGCCGCCGGGCCGCTGGTGGCGACGGCCGCCGGGTGGCGGGTGGCCTTTGTCGTCGCCGCGGCGCTGGCGCTCCTGCTCGCGATCGGCTTTCCGCCGCGCCGCGCCCGCGCCGCTGCGGCGCACGAGGCGCTCGCGCCCTCGTCGCCGGGCTTCGCCCTGCGCGAGCTCCTGCGGCCGCGCTGGAGCTACCTCGTGGGCGCCTATTTCATGTTCGGCGCCGCCTACATCGCCTATTCCACCTTCGCCGGCACGCGGCTCGAGGCGCTCGGGGCGCCGCGCGCGGTGGTGAGCGCCACCTGGATCGCGTTCGGCGTCGCGATGATGGCGGGCTCCGTGGCCACCTTCGCGCTGCTGCGCTTCGAGCAGGGGCGGCGCAAGCTCGCCCTCGTCGCCGCCTCGCTGGCCGCGGCGCTGGGCGCGGCTGTGTCGTGGAGCGAGGCGCCCGCCGCCATGCTCGCCGGCGCGCTGCTCGTGGGCGTGGGGCTTGCCGCGACCCCGACCATCGTGAGCGCCTATGCGCGGGAGCGCTGCTCGGGCGAGCAGTACGCGCAGGCCTTCAGCTTCGCGACCGCGGTCATGGGCGTGGGCCAGCTCCTTGGACCGCTCGCTGCCGGCGCGCTCGCCGACCGCTTCGGGGTGGCGGCGGTGGTCCTCTTCGCCTTCGCGGCCTACGCGCTCGCGTCGCTGCTCGCCGCGCTCGATCGCCATGCCGAGGCGCGCCCGGCCGCCCCGGCCGCGGCTCCCTCCAGGACGTCCTAGCGCGATCGCTTGTCCTTGGGCGCGGACTTCAGGTCCACGCCGTCGGCGCCGATGACCGTCTGCCGGTGCTTGGTATACCGCTCGCGCTCTCGGAACATGGTGGAGCAGCCCCGGCATTCGTAGGCTTGCGTGCGCCGCGTCACCCCGTCGCGACCTTTGACCTCGACCTGGGTGAAGCCGTCGGAGCCGCAGATCGGACACTCGAAGGGAATGCGCAGGTTGGTCATTGATTCGAAGCGCCGGGTGGACGAATGAGATGTACGTTTATACAGCATCTCACGCCTCACCGCATGGGTCCTGTCGCTGCGCCGGCCGGAACGTCGCGCCCCCCGCCCGCAAGGCGCGAACGGCTCAAGGCCGGCCCGAACGGCCGTCGGCGGCCGCGCGGCAAGATGCCGGCATGTCCGTGGGCGATGCGCTCTGCGCCATTCTCATCGCCACCGCGCCCGAGGTCGCGGCGGCCGCCGGCTGCAAGGCGCCGGCGGCGCAGCAGCAGCCCAAGGCGCCGCAGCCCAAGCCGAAGTCGCTCCCCTTGCCCGAGCCCGCGCCCGACACCGCGGGCAGGATCGCCAGCGCGCACCTGCTCAGCTGGGCGAGCGGCGAGCGGCCGTTCGCGGCGCAGCGCGGTTATGCGGCGCAGGTCATGGGCCGGCACACGCGCGCGAACGCGATCCCCGAAGCGGGCATCCACGGCCCCCCGTTGCCCAACGGCGAGACACTGCGCTTTGGCAAGCAGGCCGATCCGGCCAACCCGCGGCGCACCGCCCTCGCCTTCCAGCTCTCGCCCGATGACCCGGACACCTCGGGCTCCAAGCGCGCCGAGATCTCCTTCTTCCCCGCGATCGACATGGACCGCGTGTACTGGATCGCGCTGCGCGTCTACGTCTACGACTGGGGCGAGGAGTCGGGCGCCGCGCTCTTCGGCACGCAGGTCCATTCGGGCGACAACAGCCTGCGCCTTTCGCCCACCTTCGCCATCTACACGAGCGGCGCGCGCAGCTTCCGCATCCAGACGCGCTTCAGCACGAGCGTCGCGCCTTCGCCGAAGAACGCCACCACCGTGCGCCACGACGTGTTCGCCATTCCGTTCGAGCGCTGGACCGACTTCGTGTTCAAGTTCCGCCACAACCTCGAGGGCGAAGGCTTCCTGCAGGCCTGGGTGGACGGCCGGCGCATCGTCGACTACCGCGGCAGCCTCGGCTACCGCACGCCCGGGCATCGCGATTACGCCAAGTTCGGCGTCTACAGCTGGGGCCCATTCACCACGGCGCGCAAGGTGCTGATCCACAACCCGACCGTCGTGCTCGATCCCACGGGCGACACCTACGACGCGGCGACGCTGCGCGCGCAGGTCCGTAACGCTACGTAGATACAGCGCGGTGCCTTTGCCGTAGGATCCGGCCACCGCGCCATCCCCTACTTGCGCGGCTTGGCCCCGTGCTCCTCCCCAGGAAGCGGGGCTTTTTCTTTGGCGCCGTGGGCACAAGCCTTGCATGGGGTCCATCTGCCCAAGGAGACGCTATGGAGCCTCAATCCGAGAAGCCGCTACGCCTGTTCGTGAATCCCCTCGCGGTGTGGACGGAGCTCGCGCTGAAGACGGGCGAGATGCTCGTGGCGACCGTGCATGCGGCGGCGGTGCGCGCCAATGACACGAACGCGCCGAGGGTGGCGGTGCTGCCCACCGCAGATGCGCCGCCGCGCAGGAAAAGCCGCAAGGCCGAAAGCCGCGGTTCTTCGAGCCGCCGACGCAAGCGCCGCGCGAAGCGCTAGAGCTACGCGCGGCGCGGGAGCCGGCCTGCGATCAGCAGCCCCAAAACATTGATCGCAGCGGCGATCCACACGGCGGCGGCATAGCTGCCGGTGCGGTCGAATAGCGCGCCGGCGAGCACCGGCAGGGTTACGGCGGCCACGCACCAGGCAATATAGAGGCGGCTTGCGACCCGCCCGAACTGGTTGCGATGCCAGTACTGGGCGATGGCGCCCGCGACCAGTCCCGACACCAGACCGTAGCCGGCGCCGATCATGCCGAGCGCGACCGCCGCGGTCATCGGCGTGGGCAGGACGCCCAGCAGCAGGGCACCCGCGAGCGAGCACGCATGCGCGCCCATGCCCACCTGCGCCGGCTGGAGTCGATCGACGAGCCAGCCGCCCGCGATGCGCGCAGCGCCCACCGCGCCGGTGATGAATGTGGTGGCGCCCACGGCGAGCGCCGCGGGGCCGCCGTAGGCCTGCACGATGGCCGCGGCCTGGCTGAGGACCGTGAGGCCCGCGGCCGCGGCGAGGAAGAACAC
>DATLGR010000142.1:0-8000 GCA_035540415.1 Burkholderiales bacterium
GCGCCTGCCCTTCCAGCTCCCACCAGCGCAGCACCTCGCCGTAGGCGTCGGCCGCCTCCGCGTCGCTCGAGCGCAGGATGCGCCCGACCTCGGCGGTCGCCTGGCGCATGCGCCCGTCGATGTCGGCGATGAGCACGCCCACCGGCAGCGTCTCGAGCAGGGCGGCGAGCTTGCGCCCGGCGCGCAGCAGCTCTTCCGACTCGCGCAGGTGCAGCTCGCGCTCGCGCAGCAGCTCGGCCTTGAGGCGGAACGAGGCGTACACCGCCACCTTCATGCGCAGCACCTCCGGATCGAAGGGCTTGCTGAAATAGTCGATGCCGCCGACCTCGTAGCCGCGGCGGATGAACGGGTCCTCGGTGTAGACCGCGGTGACGAAGATGATCGGCACCTCGCGGCAGTGCTCCACCGCGCGCACCTGCAGCGCGGTCTCGAAGCCGTCGAGGCCTGGCATCTGCACGTCGAGCAGGATGAGGTCGATGTCGCGCCGCGCGCGCAGCAGCGCGAGCGCCTCCTCGCCGGAGCCGGCGAGCACGAGGTTGTGCTCGGAGCCGAGCACCGCCTCCATCGCGAGCAGGTTGGCCGGCTTGTCGTCGACCACCAGGATATTCGCCTTGCGCGGCATGCCCGGGCCCCGCAAGCGGCGTGCCCCGGGCGTGTCGGTGCATAACGACAGCGCGCCAATGTGACACGACTGTTAAATAAGGGGGCCGCTATAGTCCGCACCGCCCTGCGGACATAGCATCGTGGCGCTCACACCAACAACGGGAGACGCCATGGGCGGTTCCATTCTGGTAGTCGAAGACGAGGCGGCCATCCGCGACCTGCTGGCGGTCAATCTGCAGCGCGCGGGCTACAAGGTGATGTGCGCGGGCGACGTGCCGCAGGCCGAGGCCCTGGTGCGCGATTCGCGGCCCGACCTCGTGCTCCTCGACTGGGTGCTGCCCGGGGTCCCGGGGCTCACCTTCGCCCGGCGGCTGCGCTCCGACCAGCGCACCAAGGACATCTCCATCGTGCTCCTCTCGGCGCGGGCCGAGGAGTCGGACAAGGTCACGGCGCTCGAATCGGGCGCGGACGACTACGTCACCAAGCCGTTCTCGGCGCGCGAGCTCCTGGCGCGCATCAAGGCGGTCATGCGCCGGCGCGCGCCGCAGCTCGCCGACGACGTGGTCGAGATCGCGGGCCTGCGCATCGATCCGGCGGCGCACCAGGTCACCGCCGGCGACAAGCCGGTCGACCTGTGGACCACCGAGCTGCGCCTGCTGCACTTCTTCATGACCCACCCGGGACGGGTGTTCTCGCGCGCGCGGCTGCTCGACGAGGTCTGGGGCGAGCACGTGTTCGTGGAGGAGCGCACCGTGGACGTGCACATCCGGCGCCTGCGCCAGGCGCTCGCGCCCACCGGGCACGACAAGCTGATCGAGACGGTGCGCGGCACGGGCTACCGCTTCAAGCCCGACCTCAACGCGGCCAACCTCGCCGCCTGAGCTTGGCGCCCGGCCGGCCCCTACTCCACGGTCACGGACTTCGCCAGGTTGCGCGGCTTGTCGACGTCGTTGCCGCGGGCGAGGGCCGCGTGATAGGCGAGTAGCTGCAGCGGCACCACGCTCGCGATCGGCGAAAGAACGGCCGGGAACTCCGGCATGCGCACCACATGGATCCCGTCCGCCTCTCCCAGGCCGGCGTCGCGGTTGGCGACGACATAGAGCTCGCCGCCGCGCGCGCGCACTTCCTGCAGGTTGGACTTGAGCTTGTCGAGCAGCGCATCGCGCGGCGCGATGGCGATCACCGGCATGCCGGCGTCGACCAGCGCGAGCGGCCCGTGCTTGAGCTCGCCCGCGGCGTAGGCCTCGGCGTGGATGTAGGAGATCTCCTTCAGCTTGAGCGCGCCCTCCATGGCGATCGGCCAGTGCACGCCGCGGCCGAGGAAGAGGGCGTGCTCGCAGCGCGCGAACTTCGCCGCCCAGGCGGCCATCTCCGGCTCGGTGCGCAGGGCCGCGGCGAGCGCCGCCGGCGCCTCGCGCAGCGCGCCGAGGAGGCGCGCCTCGGCGGCGGCGTCGAGGCGCCCGCGCAGCTTCGCCAGCGTGCCCGCGAGCACGAGCAGCGCCGTGAGCTGCGCGGTGAAGGCCTTGGTCGAGGCCACCCCGATCTCGGGGCCGGCGCGCGTGAGGAAGCGCAGGGCGCTCTGGCGCACGAGCGCCGACTCGGGCACGTTGCACACCGCGAGGGTGCGATCGTGACCCAGGCGCCGCGCGTGGTGCAGCGCGGCGAGCGTGTCGGCGGTCTCCCCGGACTGCGAAATCACCACCACGAGGGCGCGCGGGTTCGCCACCGAGTCGCGGTAGCGGTACTCGCTCGCGATCTCGACGGCGCACGGAAGGCCTGCCAGCGCCTCGATCCAGTAGCGCGCCACGATGCCCGCGTGGTAGCTCGTGCCGCAGGCGAGCACCAGGCAGCCCTCGAGGCCCTCGAAGAGCTGCGCCGCCTCGGCGCCGAAGAAGCCCGGCGCGAAGAGCTGGCCGCCGGCGGCGCTCTCGAGCGTGGCGCGCACCGCCGCCGGCTGCTCGAAAATCTCCTTCTGCATGTAGTGCCGGTAGGCGCCCAGCTCGATCGCCTCGGCGGCGAGCTGGCTCACGTGCAGCGGGCGCTCGACGACATGGCCGCGGGCATCGACGATGCGCACCGCGCCGAGCGTGACCTCGGCGCAGTCGCCTTCCTCCAGGTAGATCAGGTTGCGCGTCACCTGCAGCAGCGCCGAGGTGTCGGAGGCGGCGAAGTTCTCGCCGTCGCCCAGGCCGAGCAGCAGCGGCGCGCCCCTGCGCGCCACCACCAGCCGCGCGGGGTCGTCGGCGGCGATCACCGCGATGGCGAAGGCGCCGGCGAGCTCGCCCACGCTGCGCATCACCGCCTCGAGGAGCGGCGCGCCCGCCTGCAGGTGCGAATGCACCAGGTGCGCGATCACCTCGGTGTCGGTATCGGAGCTGAAGCGGTAGCCCAGGCCGGCGAGGCGCGCGCGCACCGCCTCGTGGTTCTCGATGATGCCGTTGTGCACCACCGACACGCCGCCGCTCACGTGGGGATGGGCGTTGCGCTCGGAGGGCGCGCCGTGCGTCGCCCAGCGCGTGTGGCCGATGCCGATATGGCCCTCGAGGCCGGCGTCGCCGGCGAGCCGTTCGAGCTCGGCCACGCGGCCGCAGGCGCGCAGCCGGCGCAGCGATCCGTTGATCACCGCGACCCCGGCCGAGTCATAGCCCCGGTACTCGAGGCGCTTGAGCCCCTCGATCAGGATGGGCACGACGTTGCGCCGCGCTACCGCGGCGACGATTCCGCACATGGTTTTTCCCTCTGGCTCCAGAGCAGCGCACCGGTCACGGCGACGCCGCTGGCATTGGCGAGAACATCGATCGCCGCGGCGCCGCCGAGCGCCGCGAACGCGGCTGCGGCGCCCAGCACGAGCAGCGGCAGCTCCCCGTCCATCGCGCGCCACAGGAACCACGTGAGCGCGGAGAAGGCCGTGAAGTGCACGTATCGCGCGGCGTCCTCGGGCAGCGCCGCGGGGGCGCCCACCAGGATCGCCACCACGAGCGCCACGGCGCCCGCGAGCGCCGCGAGGCGGTCGAAGCCGGCCTCAGTATGCATTCTGGCGGCGCAGGACGACCACGATGGTCTTCAGGATGATGCGCAGGTCGAGCGCGAGCGACCAGTTGCGCAGGTAGGCGAGGTCGTAGTCGATGCGCGCCTTCATCTTCTCCACCGAGCGGGTCTCGCCGCGAAATCCGTTCACCTGGGCGAGGCCGGTGATCCCCGGGCGCACCTTGTGGCGCAGCATGTAGCCGCGGATGAGCTTGCGGTACAGCTCGTTGTGCGCCACGGCGTGCGGGCGCGGGCCGACGATGCTCATGCGCCCCTGCAGCACGTTGATGAACTGCGGCAGCTCGTCGAGGGAGCTCGTGCGCAGGAACGCGCCGAAGCGCGTCACGCGGGGGTCGTCGCGCGTGGCCTGCGGCACCACGTCGCCGTCCTCGGTCACGCGCATCGAGCGGAACTTGTAGACCACGATGGGCTTGCCGTCGAGGCCGTAGCGGCGCTGGCGGAACAGCACCGGCCCCGGCGAGGACAGCTTCACGCCGGCGGCGATGGCGAGGAGCAGCGGCGCGATGGCCGCGAGGATCAGGGAGGCGAGCACGAGGTCGCTCGCCCGCTTCACCAGCCCGTTGAAGCCGTAGAAGGGCGACTCGCACACCGCCACCACCGGCAGGCCGCCGATCGAGTCCACGCGCGCCTGGATGAGGTCGGAGACGAAGATGTCCGGCACGAAGTAGATGGAGGCCGTGGTGTCGCGCAGCTCCTCCAGCAGCTTGAGGATGCGCGGCTGGGAGGCCATCGGCAGCGCGATGTAGATCACGTCCACATGGTGGGTGCGCGCGTAGTCGGCGAGGGCCGAGAGGCGCCCGAGGTTCTCGCCCGGCACCACGTTCTGCAGCCGGTCGGGCGTGCGGTCGTCGAAATAGCCGGCGAAGCGCACGCCGAGCAGGGGGTCCTCGCGCAGGCGCGCGGCGAGGCGCCGGCCCACCGGGTTGGCGCCCGCGATCACCGCGGTCTTGCGCAGGCTCTCGGCGCCGACCACCCGCGGCCACACCAGCGGCAGCAGCCGGTGGGCGCCGAACAGGACGGCCGGCGTGGCCATCGCCCACGCGAACAGCATCTGCGGGTCGAACAGCTCGAGGGTCCGCGAGGCCCAGCCCAGGAGCAGCAGCAGGCCCACCACCGCGCCCCAGCCGGCGGCGATGTCCAGGGCGAGCTCGCCCGGGCGCCCGGCCGCGCCCAGCGGGTGGCCGGGAAAGGTCATCGCGAAGACGATGAGCGCGAGGATCACGCACGCGCCGTCGAAGCGCCCGCCGAAGAGCGCCACGGCGGCGGCGAGCGTGGCGATGGCGACCAGCGGATCGATGCAGGCCTGCAGCAGCGCACCCGGCCCGGGTGGCGCGCGCAGCGTATGCGTCTGGGACTCAGGGCTCGGATACAAGGCCAAGGCAGGGTAGGCCACGCAGGTTCAGCGATGACGTGGCGGCGCATGCGCGCCGATAGGCTCACCGGACTAGCGTTGGCGCCCCGCGCGCGCCGAACGGATTTGCAATCACTCTCGATATAGTGCTCGAACCATGCCACTGACCAGCGCCGAATCCTCCCCCGTCGCGACGCCCGTGCAGCCGCTGCCGATGCCGCAAGGCGCGGGCGGCGAAGCGCACTCGGCCGCCACCGACTTCCTCCAGATCGAGTCGATCGTGCTCAACCTCGACGCGTCGCTGCGCGTGCACTCGCGCGCGCACTTCTTCAGCTGGACGCAGGGGCTGCTGCAGAGCCTGATCCGCCACGAGCTGCTCATCTGCACCGTGTGCCTGGGCAAGCCGCCGGCGTTCCGCGCCGACGGCTTCTCCATGACGGCCCCGGATCCCTCGGTGTTCGCGGACCTGTTCCTGCGCGACACCGGCGTCGTGCCCGCGCTGCTCAAGGCCTGGGAAGAGCGCCGCTACCAGCCCGTGGTGATCGACGTGGGCGCGGGCCCGCTCGGCGGCGGCGCCTTTGCGCGCGAGCTCGAGCGCCTGGGCGCGACCCAGCTCCTCGTGCACGGCCTGCACGACACCGACGGCCGCGCCATGACGCTCTTCACCTTCGCGTGCCGGCCCGGCAGCGTCACGCCGCGCCAGGCGCACCTCGCGCAGCTGCTCGCGCCCTCGCTGCAGGCCTCGTGGGTGCGCACCCAGCTGCAGCGGCGCACCGAGGGCGCCTCGCCCGACAAGGCGAGCGGCCAGAGCGTGCTCACCGTGCGCGAGCAGGACATCCTCAAGTGGATCTACCTCGGCAAGAGCAACTTCGAGATCGGCGCGATCCTCAAGATCAGCCCGCTCACCGTGAAGAACCACGTGCAGAAGATCCTGCGCAAGCTCAACGTCGTGAACCGCACCCAGGCCATCGGCAAGGCCCTCGAGCTGCGCATCCTCAACCCTTGACCGGGGACGGAGCCCGGGCTCCGTCCCCGAGCTCCAGGCCGAGCGGGTCGCCCGCCTGGGTCGCCTTGCGGATCGCATCCACCATGGCGGCATCCAGGGGTTGCTTGAACAGTCCCGTGTAGGCTGCAGCGCGCGAGCGCGGCCCGGCGCCCAGAGCCAGGTACTCCGCGTGCGGCGCAAGGGCGGGATCGGTCCGCACGCCGGAATTGGCGTTGAAGCTGGACCATTCGTATCCCGAAGGCGACGCGGCGAGCGCCGCTTCGACCGGGTTCATCTCGATATACCGGTAGCACGCGAGCACATAGCGCGCCGTATCGACGATGCAGGACCGAAAGCGTCCCTCCCAGACGCTGCCGGTCCGCCGGTGACGCCGGTTGAAGTACTGCGCGTACCGCTGACCGAGCGGCCGCATGAGGCTCTCGCAAGCCTGCGGATCGTCCGGCGTCAGGAAGAGATGGATGTGGTTCGGCATCAGGCAGTAGGCGTGCAGGCGGCAGCGATGCTTCGACGCCAGTTCGCGCAGGCACGCCAGGTAGAGCTCGCAGTCGCGTGCGTCCACGAAACAGGGGCCACGGTTGTGCCCGCGCTTGATGACGTGCATCGCAACGCCGGGGAGCACGAGCCGAGGCTGTCGGGGCATGACACTTCAACGATCGAACGGCCCTCCCGTTGACCGGGGACGGAGCCCGGGCTCCGTCCCCGGTGGAAAGCAGTGGCCACGGGCGTGCCCGTGACATGCCTAGAGGGCTAGTCCGTACGGCGGATCGCGTGCAGGGCCGCATGGTCATCTACCGCTCCTACGATTGCTGCCTGCACGCCCCATGAGATTCCTTTTCGCAATCGCAGTGGCCGTCACCGCGCTCGGCGCCGCGGCGGCCGAGAGCTTCCACGTCGCGGTGCACGGCGCCGCGCCGGCGCACCCGGCCCTCTACTCGTTCGTCGACCTCTACCGGATCACGGTGTCCGATCCGCTCGCCCTGCCGCTCGCGCAGGCCGAAGCGCCCGAGGCGCCGGTGCGCGTCGCGGCGGCCGCCGCGGCGCGGCTGCCCGCCGAGCTGCAGTTCTCGATCGGCGGCGCGGGCGAGGGTGGATCCTGGACGCTCCTGCTCGCCGGCATGGCGCTCGCGCTGTGGGTGGCGCGCCGCCGGCTGGAGTACTTCTGATGCGCCTCGCGATCGCCGTCGCCGCCGCCGCCCTGACGCTCGCCGCCACCGGCTGCCAGCGCGCCGAGGCGGTGCGCGGCGCGCAGGTCGTGGCCAAGGTGAACGGCGCGCAGATCCTCGCCCACCAGGTCGCGGGCGGCGGCGCGGCGGCGGCGCTCGAGCGCATCATCGACCGCGAGCTGCTGGTGCAGCAGGCGCTCGAGGCGGGCCTCGAGCGCGACCCGCAGGTCGCCCAGGCCATCGACCACGCCCGCCGCCAGCTTCTCGCGCAGGCCTGGATCGAGCGCGCGACGGCTGCCGCCGCGCGCCCCAGCCCGGAGGAGATCCGCGCCTTCTACCAGGAGCACGAGGCGCTGTTCGCGCGCCGGCGCGTGTACCGGCTGCAGGAGCTGCAGGTGTCGGCGCCGGCCGAGCTGGTCGAGCTGCTGCGCGCCGAGGCCGCGGACGCCACCGAGCTCGGCCAGGTCGCGGCCTGGCTGCGCGCGCGCAACGCGCCGTTTCGCGAGCTCAGCCTGACCCAGCCGGCCGAGGAGCTGCCGCTGCGCTACCTGCCGAAGCTCGCCGCCCTGCGGCCGGGGGAGATCGCGGTGTTCGCCGCGCCCTCGGGCGCTTCCGTCATGCGGCTGGTGCACGCCGAGGAGGCGGCGCTCACGGAGCCGCAGGCGGCGCCGGTGATCGAGCAGTTCCTGGCCGGGCGCAAGCGCATGGAGCTCGCCGCGGCCGAGCTGCGGCGCCTGCGGGCGGCGGCGAGCATCGAGTACGTCGGAGATTTCCGTTCCAGCAAATGAGCGAGGTGTTCATGAATCGGATCGTGGTGGGATTGTTCCTG
>DATLGR010000143.1:0-4350 GCA_035540415.1 Burkholderiales bacterium
GCGAAGGCGCGCGCCCGCGGCGAGGGCGAGCAGGCCATCTCGCGCTGGCTGGCCGGCGCCGACGAAGCCATCGCCAGGCTGAAAGAAAGCCTGGCCGGCGTGGCGCAGGGCGAGCTCCCGCCGGCCGCGGCGCAAGCGCTCGCCGCAGCCCTGCTCGAGATTCTGGGCGCCGTGCCCGAGGAAAGCGATCCGCGCTGCGCCGAGAAGGCCGACGCCGCCAAGCGGGCGCTGGCGCTCGCCTCCAGCGTCGTACAGCGCGTCGAATTCCTGCGCGCATTGCCCGCGCCGGCGAGCGCCGATGAGGCGAGCGACAAGGCGAGAATCGAGCAGTGGCGGAGCATTCCGGAGGTGGGCGAGGCGCAGCTGCAAGCCGTCCTCGCACAGCGCTTCGCGGACTGGCGCAATGCGGCGAACCACCGGCGCCAGCTCGAGCACGAAGCGCATCGCTCGAGCGAGCTGCAGCAGCGGGCCGACCAGGAAGCGCGCCGCCTGGGCGCGATCGAGGATGACGTCCAAGCCGCCGAGGCCGCGCACGCCGCCGGACAGGTGGCAGAGCTTGCGCGCCTGATGAGCGGGATCGAGCGCGCGCTCAAGGCGGGCCCGGCGGGTGCCGCGCTCGCACGGCGCATCGAGGCGCTGCGCCGGGGCTATTCGAGCCTCCGGGACTGGCAGCGCTGGAGCGGCCGGCAGGGTCGCGAGGAGCTCGTCGCCGAGGCGCAGGCGCTGGAGCGGGCCGCCGCCGGCAAGGTCGCGGTCAAGGCGCACGCCGAAGCCATCGACAAGCTGCGCGAGCGGTGGAAGGCGCTGGACCGGCTCGGCGCGGGAACGAACCAGGCCCTCTGGCTCGCCTTCGATGGCGCGCTGAAGGCGGCCTACGCGCCGGTCCAGGCGCACCTGGACAAGCTCAAGGCGGCGCGCGAAGAGAATCTCGCGGCGCGCAACCAGATCATCGACGCGCTGGCGCAGGCGGCGGCGAAGCTCGAGCCCAGTCCCGACTGGCGCGCGGCCGCCCGGGCGCTGGCGGAGGCGCGCCTCGCCTGGCAGAAGCTCGGACCGGTGGAGCACACCGTGCCGCGCAAGGCGCTGCAGGGCGAGAAGGCGGTCACCGCCCGCTATGCGGCCGCGGTGCAGGCGCTGGAGGCGCCGCTGCAGGCGGCGTATCGCGCCGCCTCGCAGCAGCGCGAAGCCCTGATTGCCGCGGCCAGGAGCCTCGCCGGCTCCGCGCCGCGCGAGGTCATCGGCAAGGTGCGCGAGCTGCAGGTGCAATGGCAGGCGCAGGCCAAGGCGCTCGCCTTGCCGCGGCGGGAAGAGGCCGCGCTGTGGGAGGCCTTCAAGGCCGCCACCGATGCCATCTTCGCGCAGCGCGATGCGGCCCGCAGCGCGAAGGAAGCCGCGGCCGGCGAGCAGGTGAAGGCGCGCGAGGACATCATTGCCCGCGTGGCCGCGCTGTCCTCCGGCGATGCCGCGCCCGACATCAAGCGCGCGCTGGCCGAAGCGGACACCGCATGGCGCGCCAGTCCCGCCGTGCCCCGGCCGCTGGCGGCGAAGCTCGATGCGCGCTACCGGGCGGCGCGCGATGCCGCGAGCGCCCCCAGGCGCCGCGTCGCGGCATCGCAAGCGCGCTTCGATGCGCTGGTGGCGGCGCTTTCCCTGTGCGACGAGGTGGAGGCCGCGGACACGCCGCCCGCCGACCTGGACGCGCGCTGGGCCGCGCTCGCGAACCTGCCGGCGGCGTGGAAAGGCCGGCTGCAGTCGCGCTTGCAAGCGACGAATGCCGAGCCGGGCGAGCGCCTGCGCGAGCGGCTGCTCGAGCTCGAGGTTGCCTGCGGCATCGACAGCCCCGCGGAGTTCCTCGCCGCGCGCCAGCGCATGAAGCTGCTGGCGCTGAAAGAGGTGATGGAAGGCCGCCGTGCCGCCGCGGCCCCGCCCCAGGACCTCGAGCGCCAGCTCCTCGAGGCAGCCGCGACGCCGCGGCCCGATGCCCAGTCGCGCGAGCGCCTGCTGAAGATCGTCGCGGCCGTGCGATCGCGCGAGCGCCGCTGAGCCCTCCGGTGCCGGGGTTCTCGTTCCTGCAGGTTTCCGTCGAGACGGGCGACCGGCTCTACGCCTGGGGATGGAGGGCCGCCGTGGCGGGCGCCCTCATCATGCTGATCGGCCTCGTCCTCGTGCTGTGGGGCACGCGCACGCGGGAACGCGGTTTCGAGGAGCAGGTGGCGAAGCTGAACGTGTCCGCCGCGCAGGCCGCCGAGCGCGCAGCCGAGCTGGAACGGGATCTCGACTTGCTCCGGCGCGAGCTCGCCATGCGGTCCCAGCCGCGCGCGCCGCGCGTGGTGTCGGGCGAGCAGGCGACGCTGCTCGGGCAGGTGCTGCGCGGGCAGCCGGTGCACCTGCGGGTGATCGTGGTCGAGGGCGACGCGGAAGCCGAGGAGTATGCCGACGAGCTCACGCGCGCCCTGCGCGCCGCCGGCGCCCACGTGAGCTGGTCGTCCATCGGCGCGAGGATCGATGGCCGCTCGGTTATCCCGCCGGGCGTGAGCCTCTCGGGCGCGCGCGATTCGAACTTCGAGCTCGTCCGGCGGGCGCTCGAGAACGCGGCCATCGAGTTCGACCTCGCGGGGCCGCTGCCGATGGTGGGCGGCGCCGAAACCGCGATCGTCATCGGGACGCGCCGCGCGCTCGCGCGATGAGCGCCCAGCTCACGAGGCCGGCGCCGGGCCGACCAGCAGCGTAAGGCCGCGGCGGGCGGTGACCTGGACGGTCTCGCCCGGCTCGATGCGCCGCGCCCCGGCACAGAGCTCGGCCCGCCAGAGCTCGCCCCAGATGCGCACGAGCCCCGAGGGATCGATGCGGCCGACCGCGACGCCGATGGCGCCTTCCATCGGGTAGGGCAGCGCCGAGGGGTCGGCGAGATCGTAGGCGCGCCACAGAACGGGATACAGGATCGCGTCCTTCGCGATCCAGGCCGCGACGAGCGTCCAGACCACCCAGCGCGGCCA
Organism: Burkholderiales bacterium; assembly: GCA_035540415.1. Taxonomy (GTDB): domain Bacteria; phylum Pseudomonadota; class Gammaproteobacteria; order Burkholderiales; family SG8-39; genus SCGC-AG-212-J23. The sequence goes on from DATLGR010000143.1 coordinate 2,997, forward strand.
CGCGAGGTTCGCTTCGACGGCGAGCAGGATCATGAGCACGAGCCCGATCGCCGGCAGCTGCAGCAGCCAGTATTTCACCAGCAGGCGCGCCGACCACATGCGGCGGCGGTCCTGCAGGCGCTTGGTGTCGGCCGGCGAGGTGGACATCTCAGCCCTTTGGGCAAGCCCCGAGTAGGGGCGGTTCCGGAGGATCCGCGTTCATCGCGCACCGCGTTCATAATGGGCGCCGCGAAAAAACGGATTTCTCCATGCCGACCCCGATCCCCACGCTCTCTTTGCTCGAAACGCGCGTTCTCGGCACGCTCGCCGAGAAGGAAAAGACCGTCCCCGACGCCTATCCGCTGACGCTGAACGCGCTGGTGGCGGGGTGCAACCAGAAGACGAGCCGCTCGCCGGTGCTCGAGGCGACCGAGACGCAGGTGCAGGAGGCGCTCGATCGCCTCAAGGCCGCGAACCTCGTGATCGAGTCGAGCGGCGGGCGCGTGGCGCGCTACTCGCACAACCTGGAGCGGGTGCTGGAAGTGCCCTCGCAATCGGCGGCGATCCTGACCGCGCTCATGCTGCGCGGCCCGCAGACCTCGGGCGAGCTGCGCATCAACTGCGAGCGGCTGCACCGTTTCGCCGACATCTCGGCGGTGGAGGGATTCCTGGAGGAGCTCGCGGCGCGGCCGGCAGGCGCGCTGGTGACGCAGTTGCCGCGCGTGCCGGGCGCGCGCGAGAACCGCTGGGCGCATCTTCTGAGCGGTGCGCCCAAAGCGGAGGCGCCGGCGCAGGCAACGCCGCCCGCGCGCGGCAAGAAGACCATCGTCCAGGTTCCCGACATGGGCGAGGCCGCCGGACCGTTCTCCCGGGCGGTGCGGGTGGGAAACCACCTCTACATCGCCGGCACCACGGCGCTCAGCCATCTTTCCGGCGACTACTACCGGCGCGAAGTCCCGCCGGACATCGAAGCGCAGACGCGCCTCACGCTGGAAAACATCCGCAAGTGCGTGGAGGCCGCCGGCGGCACCCTGCAGGACGTCTTCAAGGTGGTGATCATGCTGAAGAACCCCGCCGACTACCGCCGCATGAACGCGGTGCGCGCCGAGTTCTTTCCCGCCGAGCAGCCGATCAGCACCTGCTATCAGGCGGACCTGATGCGCGAGGACATCCTGGTGGAAATCGAGGCGGTCGCGGTGCTGGATTGAGGTCGCGGACACAAACGCGCCTGTTCACCGGCGCGGTTCGCGCCTATCCTTGACCGTGACTTCCGAAACCACATCCCCGGAGGGGGTCATCGCCCTGCAAGTCATCGGCGGGACGGCCGCTGTGTTCGGTGATTACCTCGCGGCTGATACCGTGCTGCCGGCCCGTT